>SKJO01000421.1 GCA_007121975.1 Nitriliruptoraceae bacterium
AGACCCTCGCGGTGTCGGTGGACTCGCCGTTCACCCACAAGAAGTGGGCCGAGGAGCAGGGCTTCGAGTTCCCCCTGCTGGCCGACTTCTGGCCGCACGGCGAGGTGGCCCGCACCTACGGCGTGTTCGAGGAAGCGCTGGGAATCGCGGTGCGTGGCACGTTCATCATCGACAAGGACGGCACGGTGGTCTACACCGACCGCAACCCCGTCCCCGAGGCGCGCGATCAGGAGCAGTGGAAGGCCGCCCTGCGCGAGATCGGCGCCCTCTGACCTCCCCGCGACGACAGGTCCGCACCGTGCTCGACATCCCCGAGGCGCTCAGCTACGACGACGTCCTGCTCACCCCGCGGGACTCCGCGGTGCTGCCGCGTGAGGTCTCGGTGGGCACGGTGCTGCACGAGCGGTTGCGGCTGCACCTGCCGCTGCTGTCGGCCGCGATGGACCGCGTCACCGAGACCGAGATGGCCGTGGCCCTGGCCCGGCAGGGCGGGCTCGGCGTGATCCACAAGAACTGCCCCATCGAGGCCCAGGCCCGGATGGTCGAGGACGTCAAGCGCTCGGAGTCGGGCTTCCTCGTCGACCCGGTGACGCTGCGGCCCGAGGACCCCGTGGACCGGTCCTTCGAGTTGATGGCCCGCTACCGCGTGTCCGGCTTCCCGGTGGTGGACGACGCGGGCCGGCTGGTGGGCATCGTCACCAACCGTGACCTGCGACTGGGCACCCGTCCCGGCCGGCCGGTGTCGGACTACATGACCGTCGAGGGCCTGATCACCGCCGCCCCGGGCACCACCCTGGAGCAGGCCCGCGACCGGATGCAGGAGCACCGGGTCGAGAAGCTGCCGATCGTCGATCCCGACACCGGCGTGCTGGTGGGCATGTTCACCTTCAAGGACATCGAGAAGGTCCGCAAGTACCCGGATGCGGCCAAGGACGCCGGCGGTCGGCTGCTGTGCGCCGCGGCCGTCGGCGTCGGTGACGACGCGCTCGAGCGGGCCGAGGCCCTGGTCGGCTCCGGGGTGGACCTGCTCGCCGTCGACTCGGCGCACGGTCATGCCCGGGGCATCCTCGAGTTCGCCGCGGCGCTCAAGCACCGCTTCGCCGACGTCGCGCTGATGGTCGGCAACGTCGCCACCGCCGACGGGGTACGCGCCTGCGTCGATCACGGGGCGGACGTGGTCAAGGTCGGGGTGGGACCCGGTTCGATCTGCACCACGCGGGTGGTCACCGGGGTCGGAATGCCCCAGTTCACCGCGGTGCTCGAGTGTGCCCAGGCAGCCGCGGAACTCGACGTGACCGCGGTCGCTGACGGTGGCGTGCGCTACTCGGGGGACCTGGTCAAGGCCCTGGCCGGGGGCGCAGCGGCGGTGATGGTGGGCAACCTGCTCGCCGGCACCGACGAGTCCCCGGGTGAGCTCGTGCTGGTCGGCGGACGGCGCTACAAGGAGTACCGGGGGATGGGCTCGATCGACGCCATGCGCGCCGGCTCGGCCGATCGCTACTTCCAGGCCGAGGCGTTGGCGGGCAGCGCGGACGAGGCCGGCCAGCCCTCGAAGCTGGTGCCCGAGGGCGTCTCGGGGCTGCTGCCCTACCGGGGCACCGTGGGTGAGGTCACCAACCAGCTCGTCGGCGGGCTGCGCTCGGGCATGGGCTACCTCGGCGCCAGCGACCTCGCGGCGCTGCGCGAACGGGCCCGCTTCGTGCGCCAGACCGCTGCCGGCGCGCGCGAGTCGCACGTGCACGACCTCGATGTCGTGCACGAAGCCCCCAACTACCAGGTGCCCGGCAACCGCTGAGCGGCAGGGAGGACCGCCGATGACCGATCACCAGCCGCCACCCATCCGCGAGGTCTATGCGGCCGTGCAGGCCCTGGCCGAGCACCTCACCCGGGCGGTCTCCGAGGACGTCGATGCCGGGGCCGGGATGCTGGCCCGGGACCGCGACGAGCAGCTGCTGGTGCTCGCGCAGCGACTGGCCCGGACCGTCGACGCCTACGGGACCCCGGCCCGTGACGTGCTGGCCGCCACCGGAGCATCAGCCGAGGTCATCGCCGTCCTCGATGCCTGAGTCCGGTGCGTCGTCGGTCCCACGCGGGCCGGCGCGGTACGGGCAGTGCCGGCAGCCGGTCTCGCAGCAGCTGCCGCGCTCCCACAGCCCCAGCGCCGTGAACACGAACGCGCCGGTCGAGGGGTCGAGGTAGCCGTGCTCCCCGGCGGCCAGGGCTCGTGCGTGTGCGACGAGGATGTCGAGGTAGCGCGGATGGTCGGGCGAGAGCCGCGCACGCAGCGGCAGGTGCCGTGCGGCCGGCAGCGGCCGGCGGCGACGCTCGCTCATCGTCCCCGCCGCCAGCCGATGCAGGCATCGAGCGCCACCGCCACGCCGTGCGCATCGACGTCGGGGACCACCAGGTGCGCGGCCTCGCGCACGTGGGCGGGTGCCTGACCCATCGCGATCGCGGTGCCGGCCACGGCCAGCATCGACAGGTCGTTGTCGGCGTCCCCGACCGCGGCGGTCGCGGCCATCGGTACGCCGATGTGGGCGGCGGCGCGCTGGAGCGAGCGGCCCTTGTCGGCGTCGGGGTGGGTGGCGTTGAGGTAGGGCAGGCCGGGGGTGAGCGGCGAGCCGGCCGGGCCGGCCAGCAGACCCAGCTGGGTCACGCCGTCGATCAGCTCGGCCTGGACCTCCGGATCGAACAGGGCGAAGGTCGCCTTGGGCAGCACCTGCCCGTCGAGCTCGTCCGCCGAGGCGAGCACGCCATCGGGTTCCTGGCCGAGGATCCGCCAGTGGGGGCGGGCCCGGTCGTCCCAGGAGGACACCAGGTACCCGGTGTCGGTGTACACCTCGAGGTAGGCGCGCGACTCCAGACCGCGCACCAACGCCAGCAGGTCGTCGACCTGGGCAGCGGTCAGCGACCAGGCCGCGATGAGGTGCGAACCGTCGAAGACCTCGGCACCGTTGTGCAGCACGTGGGGACCGGTGGTGTCCAGCTGCCGGCGCAGGGTCTCGGTGGCGATGCGCATCCGGCCGGTGGCGAGGCCCACGCGCAGGCCGGCCGCCGTCGCGCGGCCGACCGCGGCGACGACCTCGGCGCTCGGCGTGTCCTGCGGGCCGATCAGGGTGCCGTCCACGTCGCACACGACGTAGGCGGGCGGCTCGGGCGACCAGCTCGCGTGCCGGCCGCCGGGCACGACACCGGCCGGCAGTGCCAGGCTCATCCCAGTGCCTTGACCTGGCCGAAGCGCTCCTCGTAGTTGGCGAGGTTGGTGTTGAGCGCGTTGAGCACCCGTCCCACCAGCGTCGGCGGGATCCGTACCCGCGACACGACGTCGGC
>SKJO01000473.1 GCA_007121975.1 Nitriliruptoraceae bacterium
CAGGCTGCGCGCCGGCGGGCCCGGTCGCTGGAGGCCCGCGTGGACCGCCTCACCGCCCGCCGCGAGGAACTGTCGGTGGCGATGGCCGCGGCCGCCACCGACCATGGCCGACTGCTCGACCTGCAGGCCGAACTGCGCGAGGTCGAGGCCGAGCTGTCGCAGGTCGAGGACCAGTGGCTGGCGCTGACGGTGGACTGAAGCCGGGTCAAGTACCCCTCAGGGCGGGCCGATGGACCCCGTGCGGGAACAGGCCAACGGCACGACGCGGGGGCACCGCCCTCCGGTACGGTCGGCGCAACGGAGCGTTCGCTCGCGACACCCGATGCGATCAACGAGGCGAAGCGTGGCAGTCCAACGCGTTGCGGATCGGGCGGGTCTGGGCGACCTGCTCGACCGGGCGGCGGGGCGGGGGTACGTCCTGCTGACCGAGATCCACGACCTGCACGACCCGTTGCAGGATCCACCGTCCTGGCCGGACGAGGTCGCCGAGACCGCCCGCGAAGCCGGGATCGAGGTGGTCGACGACCTGGCAACCGACGCCCAGCCCGATCCCAACGCGTCCATGCCCTCGTCCACCGACGGCGTGCGTCAGTACCTCAACGCCATCGGGCGCGTGCCGCTGCTGACCGCGGAGGGCGAGGTCGACCTCGCCAAGCGCTACCAGGCGGGGCTCGGCGCGCGTCGGGTACTCGTGGCTCCCGGGATCCCACCGGCGACCCGCCGCCGGCTGCAGCGCGTGGTGCTCGAGGGCGACCGTGCCCAGGAGTTGCTGGTCACCGCCAACCTGCGCCTGGTGGTGTCGATCGCACGTCGCTACCTCGGCCGTGGTCTGTCACTGCTCGAACTGGTCCAGGAGGGCAACCTCGGCCTGATGCGTGGGGTCGAGAAGTTCGACCACACCAAGGGCTACAAGTTCTCGACCTACGCGACCTGGTGGATCCGCCAGGCGCTGACCCGCGGCACCGCCAACAAGGCCCGGTCGGTGCGCCTGCCGGTGCATGTGCACGAGCTGGTGGCCAAGATCCGCCGGGTCGAGTTCGAGCTGCTGCAGGTACTCGGCCGCGACCCGACCGACGAGGAGGTCGCCGAGACCCTCGGGCTGACCGAGGAGCGGCTGCACGAGCTGCGCCTGGCGGGCCGGGAGATCACCTCGCTGGATCGCACCGTCGGCGAGGACGGCGACACGACGCTGGGCGAGCTCGTCCCTGACGACGACGTCGACGACCCCGAGGCGGTGGCCACCGCGGCGGTCTCCCGCCACGAGGTCATCATGGCCCTCGACCGGCTCCACGAGCGCGAGCGTGGGGTGCTCGAGCTGCGCTACGGGCTGTGCGGCAAGGAGCCGCGCACGCTCGAGGAGATCGGCGAGCTGTACGGCGTCACCCGCGAGCGCATCCGGCAGATCGAGAAGAAGACGCTGGCCAAGCTGCGCCACCCGTCCTACTCCCACCGGCTCGGCGAGTACCCGGTGGATCCGAGTTCCGCGGACTCCGGCAACGGCAGCGTGGGCGCCGACCTGGGCCAGCCGGGCAGCGACGACGCCGAGGCCTGACCCGGGAGCGTCGGCGGGTGCTTCAGTTTCCGCCGCTGATGGACGATACTCACCGTGGGCGTCGCCCCCGGCGTCGTCCTGCCCGGATCCGGGAGCTGCATCCTGCGCCTCGGTCCTGAGCTCGGAGGTGCGCCATCCGGCCACGCTCGCTGCGTCACCGTCCCGCCCCGGCGATCGCCCTCGTGCTCGCCGTGGCGCTGATCGTGCTGCCTCCGACCGGCAGCCGGGCGGAGCCCGCCGACCCGACCGAAGACCCGGCCGAAGACCCGACCGACGACCCGGCCGAAGACCCGACCGACGACCCGGCCGAGGAGCCGACCGAGGTCCCGGCCGAGGTCCCCGAGCCGCCCGCACCAGAACCGCCCGCACCGTCCGAACCGTCCGACCCACCCGCGCCGCTGCCGGCGTACGAGTGGCCACCACCCGGCGCGGGGCTCCCCGGCCTGCTGCCTCCGCTGGTGCCCAGCGACGAGCTGCTGGTCACCGGCCCCAGCGGTGAGGAGCGGGCGCGGGCCTGGGAGCAGCTGCTGCAGGCCGAGCGCGACCTGGTCGGGCTGCGCACCGCCGTGCGCCGCACCGCCCGGGAGCTGACCAGCCTCGACGAACGACTCGCCGATGCCGAGGCGGCGCTCGAGCAGGTGCGCGCCGAGCTCGAGGATGCCGAGGCCCGGCTCGCCGCCGCGCAGCGCACCGAGCGGGAGACCAGCGAGCAGCTCGAGCAGCTCAACGAGCAGCTCGCCGCCAGCGTCGAGGCCTTCCGTGACCACCGCTCCCGGCTGCAGGACCGCGCCATCTCGGCGTTCAAGCACGGCCGGGGGCCCACCGGCGACGTGTTCATCCGCAGCGTGACCGGCGCCAACGACTGGCACGAGGTGGCGATCGCGATCGAGACCGTCTCGCGGATGCTCGAGGACGACCGTGCGCTGGTCGACGGCGCCGCGGTGGTCACCCGCGACACCGCCGCACTCGAGGCCGAGGTGGCCGCCCTGCGCCAGCAGGCCGTGACGGCCGCGCAGCAGGCCGCCGCCGAGCAGCAGGCCGTCGAGGCGCTCGTGGCCCGCCAGACCACGCTGGTCGCCGAGGTCGCCGCCGAGCGCAACGACCGGGCGGGGCTGCTGATCGCCCTCGAGGCGGACGTCGAAGCCCGCGAGGTGCTCGTCACGGAGCTCGAGGCGACCGTCACCGAGCTCGGCTTCACCTCCGGGCAGTGGTTCGTCCCGGCCCGCCCGGATCTCGAGCTGTACGGCTCTCCCCCGGCATGGGCCAGCCGCCTGCCACCGGCCGGACGCCAGTGGGCGGCCCCGATCGATGCGATCGCCGTGCGCCACGGCCTCGACGGCCGGCTGATGGCCGCGGTGGTGTGGACCGAGTCCAACTTCAACCCGGGCGTGGTGTCGCATGCCGGCGCGATCGGGCTCGCCCAGCTGATGCCGGGCACCGCCAGGGGGCTGCGGGTCGACCCCTGGGACCCGATCGCCAACCTCGACGGGGGGACCCGCTACCTGCGCGCCCAGCTCGAACGCTTCGGGCGCATCGACCTCGGGCTCGCCGCCTACAACGCGGGACCCAACCGGGTGGCGGCGGTGGGCCGGGTGCCCAACATCGTCGAGACCCAGCTGTACGTTGTTCGGGTGCTCGAGCGCTACCAGCTGCTGCTCGACGCCTGAGCCGGCTGGGAAGGTCTGCGCGTGCGCCCGTTGTCCCGTCCGACCGTGGTCGGCGGCATCGTCGTCGGGGTGCTGGCCGTGTCCACCGCGGCGGTGCTGG
>SKJO01000057.1 GCA_007121975.1 Nitriliruptoraceae bacterium
CCCGATCCGACACCGGTGGACAACTGTTCGGTGTCCGTGGACGGGGAGGACCTGGCCGGGAGGTGTCGGCCGCCTGGGCACCGAGCACGACATCCACGACCTGCTGCGGACGCCGCGTACCCACCAGAAACACGCTCACGGTCGGTCGAAGTACTCCAGGTGGGCGGCATCCAGGGCCGCCTGCGCCTCGGCGTCGCTGATGGTGGGCTCGAGGTCCCGCCCCTGCGGGCCGTAGCGTCCGAACTGCGCGTGGTTCATGCCCTCGACCTCGACCATCACCGCATCGGGCGGAAGCAGCGCGCGCCGTTCGGCGATGTCCTCGGGGGTTGCCAGGCCATCGCGCTCACCGCTGACCGAGAGCACCGCGAGGTCGTCACGCTCGTCGAGCCCGGCGCCTCCCGTCGCAAAGGAGGCCCACAGCACCAGCCCGTCGATGTCGCCGGGTTCCTGATCGCCGAGCCAGCTCGCCGCCATCGCACCACCCAGGGAGTGCCCACCGACGTACCAGCGGTCGATGCCGTCGTGGTCCTCGATCAACCCGGCGGCGCGGGAACGGCCGAAGAAGGCGAGGTTCAGCGGCATGCGGGGGATGAGGACCAGCGTGTCGGTCTGCGCCACGATCGGCGCCCAGGTCGCCACATAGGCCTCGCGGGAGACCCGCGCTCCCGGGTAGAAGACGACCCCACGAACGGGGTCGCGCTCGGAAGGCCGGAGCTCCACGACCGCGTCGAGCACCACCTCGACGTCCGCACGGTCGAGGGCGTCGGCGAGCGGGCCGGGCTCGGCGGAACGGGCGAGGCTCGCCCAGACCACGAAGGCCACCAGCAGGAGCCCGGTGGCCGCGACCAGTCCGAGGCCCAGCCGCCGCGGCCAGCGACGACGAGGCGGGGCAGGGGAGGCAGCGGGAGTGTCGTCCATGGCCCGAACGGTACTCGCTGCCCACGGCAGCCCGGGTGCCACCCCGACCGCGTCACCGTCGGATCAGCAGATCCGTGGGAGCTGCTCGCCGAGGGGGAGGTCCACGACCCGCTTGGCGCCCAGACCGGTCCGCGCCACGACGATCCCGGCGTGGTCGGCGACGACCTCGCCGACCCGTACCGCCTCGTGTCCGTACGGGTGGGCGCGCATGGCTGCGAGGACCACCTCGGCATGGTCGGCGGCGACCACGGCCACCAGCTTGCCCTCGTTGGCGACGTGGGTCGGATCCAGTCCCAGGAACGCACAGGCGGCGGCGACATCGGCCGGGACGGGCACGGCGCGCTCGTCGTACTCGATGCCGAGGCCGGCACCCTCCGCAAGCTCGCAGAGCACCGCGGCGAAGCCTCCCCGAGTGGCGTCGCGCAGCGCCCGCACCCCACCACCGTCCGATGGAACCGCTGCGAGCATCGACTGCACCAGACCCGCCAGCGGGGCGGAGTCGGTGGCGAGCTCGCTGCCGAACTCCAGGCCCTCCCGCAGGCTCATGATCGCCATGCCGTGCTGGCCGATGGGGCCGCTGAGCAGCACCTGGTCGCCGGAACGGACACGGTGGGGGCCGAGGTCCACGCCGTCGGCCACGACGCCGTACCCGGCGGTGGTGATGGTGAGCCCGCCGCGCTCCCGGGCTTCGACGACCTTGGTGTCACCGGTGACCAGGCGCACCCCGGCCTCGCGCGCGGCGCGTCCCATGTCGGTGGCGATGCGGCCGAGCACGGCCACCTCCAGCCCCTCCTCCAGCACGAAGGCGGCGCTGAGCGCGACCGGGACCGCGCCGGACATGGCGAGGTCGTTGACCGTGCCGTTGACGGCGAGGTCGCCGATCGATCCGCCGGGGAACTCGACCGGGGTCACGACATAGCTGTCGGTCGAGAACGCCAGGCGGCCACCGGTCGGCATGGGCAGCACGACGCTGTCGTGCGAGGGATCGTCGGGCAGGTCTCCGAAGGCCGGGAGGAACAGGTGCTCGACGAGCTCCTTGGACAGCCGGCCGCCCCCACCATGGCCGCTGACGATGCGGTCGTGGTCGCGCAGTGGCAGCGGACAGCTCCAGGCCGTCGGATCCACCGGACCAACCGGATCCACCGGTGCGCCAACGTCACGGGCGTCGCTCACGGCTCAGGCTCCTTGCGGCAGGTCGAGACGCCGGTACTGGTAGTAGGCGGCGCAGGCACCCTCCGAGGAGACCATGGTCGCTCCCAGCGGACGACGTGGGGTGCAGGTGGTGCCGAACTGCTCGCACTCGTGGGGCTTGAGCAGCCCCTGCAGGACCTCGCCGGAGCGGCACAGCGGGGACTCCTCGACGTGCAGGTCGGCGACCTCGAAGCGCACCTCGGCATCGAGGTCGCGGTAGGCATCCGACAGCCGCCACCCGCTGGCCGGGATGGTGCCGATGCCCCGCCAGGCCCGGTCGCAGACCTCGAAGACGTCGGCGAGCACGGCCTGGGCGGCGCGGTTGCCCGTGGCCGACACGGCCCGCGGGTAGGCGTTGTCGAGCTCGGCCCGACCGTCCTCGAGCTGATCGACCGCGCGTCGGATGCCCTCGAGCACGTCGAGTGGCTCGAAGCCGGTGACCACGATCGGCACGCCGAAGCGCTCCACGAGCGGGCCGTACTCGCCGGTGCCCATCACCGTGCACACGTGGCCGGCGGCGAGGAACGCGTTGACCCGGCTGGTCGGCGAGGAGGCGATGGCTGCGACCGCGGGGGGCACGAGCACGTGGCTGACCAGCAGCGAGAAGTTGGTCAGTCCCCGCGCGCGGGCCTGGACCACGGTCATGGCGTTGGCCGGGGCGGTGGTCTCGAAGCCGATGCCGAAGAACACGACCTGCTTGTCGGGGTTGGCCTCGGCCAGCGCGATCGCATCCAGCGGCGAGTAGACCACCCGTACGTCCCCGCCGTTGCTGCGCACCTGGTGCAGGTCGAGGTGGCTGCCCGGGACCCGCAGCATGTCCCCGAACGAGCAGAAGATCACCTCGGGGCGGGCGGCGATCGCCAGCGCCTTGTCGATGGTCTCCAGCGGGGTGACGCAGACGGGACAGCCGGGCCCGTGGATCAGCTCGACCTCGTCGGGCAGCAGCTGGTCGATGCCGTTGCGCACGATCGAATGGGTCTGGCCACCGCAGACCTCCATGATCGCCCACGGGCGGGTGACCCGCTCGGCGATCGCGGCGAACTGGCGGTGGGCGAGCTCCGGGTCGTTGAACTCGTCGAGGTACTTCACCCGACCGTACCCACCGGCTCCGCACCAGGCTCCTCCCCCAACTCCTCGGCGAGGCTGCCGATGGCGCGGATCAGCTCGAGGGTCTCGAGCGCGGAGGCCTCGTCGATCCGGGTGATGGC
>SKJO01000201.1 GCA_007121975.1 Nitriliruptoraceae bacterium
GGCCCTGCGGGTGACGTCCGAGCCGCCACAGCTCGGTCGGCTCGTCGCGGTCGAGTGCGATGATCCGCAGGAAGCCGTCGCGCGAGCCGACGTACAGCAGGGGGTAGCCGTCGGGGTCGAGCGTCTCGGTGCCCTTGACCATGAAGCCGGTACGCAGCGGCGGCCGGGTTCGCTGTCCGGTTGCGGCGTCGAGGAAGTAGACCGCGCCGTCGTAGGATCCGAAGATCACCTCGGTCACGCCGTCGTCGCGCTCCCATACCAGCGGCTGGCCGGTCCAGCCGGTGCCGCACCAGCTGCGCTGCTGCTCGCCGCTTCCTTCGGTGGAGCACATCGGGCGTTCGGGGAAGCGCCACGCCACCTCGGGGTCGGCCGGCAGCGGTCCGAGCCCGTAGAAGGTCCGGGTCGGGTTGCCGCGGAACTGCAACAGCCCGGTGACCTGCTCGCCGCCGACCGAGGCCCCGTGCAGACCGTCGGGAGGTGCGGCGGCCGGTGCGTTCCCGGGGGCATCGCCGGCCGGCGCAGACCCCCCACCGGTCCCGTCGGTGATCGAGGGGCGAGGCCCAGGCCCAGGCCCAGGCCCAGGCCCAGGCCCAGGCCCAGGCCCAAGCCCAGGCCCAGGCCCAGGCGCCGCCGCCGGCGCGTCGCGGGACGCCTCGAAGGTGCCGACGTCATCGGAATCGGACGTGACCGACGGCGGTCGCAGGGGCGCGCGCAGGGCCCGATCCGGAGCGGAGGTGGTGGCCCTTCCTGCAGCGTCGATCATGGCACCGATGGGTCCCGGCCCCGGAGCCGAGAGCTCGACAGCGGCCGCGAGCACCCCGGTCGCAGCCAGAGCCAGAGCAGCGGAGAGCACGCGGGCACGCATCCGGCAACGTTAGCGCTGCCCACCCGGCGATCCGCGGAACCGGCGTCGGCCGCCTCCTCGGCCCGACGGCCTCGCCCGGTCGGTGGGATGCCGGCTGGCCGGACTGGCCGTACCTTCTCCACGATGAACATCTCTGCGCTGCGCACTCACCCCTGGACCCGGCCGACGCTGCTCGTGCTCGGCGTCGTCGCCGGCCTGCACCTGCTCGCCCTGCTGCTGCTCGGCGGGCTGCGGCTGGCCACCGGTGACGCGGTGCTGGCCGGCACCAGCGTCGACGGCGTCGAGGTGTCCGGCCTGGACCGCGCGCAGCTCGAGGCGGCCGTCGACGACCACGCTGAGCAACGCCTTGCCGTGGACGTCGAGGTGCTGGCCGACGACGACGCCACCAGCAGCACCCGCGACGAGATCGGCCTGCGGGCGCAGACCGACGCCATGGTCGAGGAAGCCTGGTCGCGGGGCCGCCGGGGGTTCTACCCCGCGCTCGGGCAGCAGGTCGCCGCACGCTTCGGCGCCGAGCACGACGTCGCGTTCGAGACCCGCCTCGACGAGATGACCTACGAGACCTGGGTCGCCGACACGGTCACGGAACTGTCGGTGGTCCCCGAGCCCGCCCGCGTCGACCTCGCGCTGGACGCCGACGGCGCGCCCGCGCCCGAGGTCACCGACGCCACCGGGGGCTCGCGGGTGGACGCCGACGAGGTGAGGGAGGTCGTGCGCGGCGTGCTCGCCGACCGGGAGCAGCGCAGCGTGCGGGTCGCGGTCGAGCCGCTGCCCCCGCCGACCGACGCCGCGGACCTCGACACCGTGCTCGCCGACGTGTTCGTCGCGCTCGGCGACGAGGTCCGGCTCGACAACCCCTCGGCCGGCGACGACGTCGTGCTCGATCCCGACGCCCTGACCCGCGTGCTCGAGGTCGTGTTCGACGACGACGCCGCCCCCGGCGCACGCCTGGTGGTGACCAGCACCGCCGAGCGGCTCACCGACCACCTCGGCGATCAGGGCACGCAGGCGCTGGCAGCCGATCCGGTCGACGCGGCCCTCGACCTGTCCGGGGACGAGGCACAGGTCACCGGCGGCACCCCGTCGCTCGACCCCGACCTGCCGGCCGCGGCCCGTCGCGTCGCGCAACTGAGCCTGCGCGACGCCGACCGGCGCGACGTGCTTCCGGGTGCGACCGAGGAGCCCGAGCTCCCGGCGGCCGACGCCGAGCAGGCGCTGCGGGCCTCGGGCTTCTCGCTCGAAGAGATCACGCTGGCCAACCCCAGCGATGGCGCCGACGTCGTGTTCGACGCGCGGGCGCTCGAACGGTTGATCACCGCGGAGTTCGCCCGCGAGGACGACGAGGTCGTGCTGCTCCTCGACACCGACGCCGAGCGCCTCCTCGACGAGCTCGGCGACGAGCTCGACGCGGTCGAGGCCGAGCCCGTCGAAGCCAGCGTTTCCCTGGCCGGCGGCGAGGTGCAGCGCTCGGGCGGCACCTCGGGGCTGGAGCTGGATGCCGAGGCGGCGGCCGAGCAGGTCGTCGAGGTGGCGACCTCCACCGACCGGGGCGGCGAGCTACCCGGCGAGGTGCTCGAGCCTACGTTCACCGCGGAGATGGCCGCGAACGTCCGGCAGCAGGTCTCGAGCTTCACCACCCGGCTCACCCCCGGACAGAGCCGCAACACCAACATCCGCCGGGCGGTGGCGATCATCGACGGCGACGTCATCCTGCCCGGGGAGCAGTACTCGCTCAACGAGGGCATCGGCGAGCGCACCCCCGACCGCGGCTTCGTTGCCAACGGCTTCATCCTCGACGGCGAGCTGACCAGCACGGTGGGCGGGGGCATCAGCCAGGTCGCGACCACCTTCGTCAATGCCGCCTGGTTCTCGGGCATCAAGCTGATGCGCTTCCAGCCCCACTCGTTCTACTTCTCGCGCTACCCGGAGGGCCGGGAGGCCACGCTGGCCTGGAACCAGGTCGACGTCGTGGTCGAGAACGACTCGCCCTACCCGATCCTGATCTCCACCAGCTCCAGCGAGAGCGCGGTGACGATCAGCTTCTGGTCCAGCCCCTGGGCCGAGGTGGAGACCTTCACCAGCCCGCGCTACAACGTACGGCCCGGCCGGGTGCGCCCGGGGTTCACGGTCGACTTCGGACGCACCATCACCTACCCCGACGGCACCTCCCGCGACGACACCTACTCGCACACCTACCGGCCGGAGAACTGAGCGCCTCCGGCCGCCGACCGCCGGGGCTCGTCACTCCCGACCAACGGGCGCCAGCGGCCGGCCCGGCACCGTGCCGTGCGGCCACACGCCGCGCAGCAGGTGGACCGGCACGCTGCCATCGGTGTCGAGCAGGGCCTGCGTCGCGAGCCTGATCCGAGCGGCCCACCTCGCGGTCGTGCCCGTGCGGGCGGCGTGCGACGCGCGGCTGCTGGCCAGCGCACGACGCGCCTGCTCGAGA
>SKJO01000386.1 GCA_007121975.1 Nitriliruptoraceae bacterium
CCCCGGCCGACGACCCCCCCGCCGCTGCGCGCTTCGTCGCCGACCACCTCGGTGCGGTGCTGAGCGCTGCGCCCCACCCCTCGCCACGGTTCCGGGGCGGCCAGCGCGCTGCTGACGCCGCCCTCGCCCTGCTCGACGTCACCGGCTACGCCCGCGAGCGCAGCGAGGTCTGGCCCCCGCAGCGGCGCGGCGCGACCGGCCTCTCGCCCTACCTGCGGCACGGGCTGATCGACCTGCCCACCGCCTGGCACGCGGTGGCCGATGCCCCGGGTCGGGATCGCGCCAAGCTGCGCGACGAGTTGCTGTGGCAGGAGTACGCCCGACACCTCTACGCCCGACTCGGCCCGGCGATCGGCCGCGGGCTGCGCCGCGAACTGCCCGGCCGGTCCGGACCCGATCTCAGACCCGATGAGGTCTGGGACCGCTCGATGGCGTGTCTGGACCGCAACGTCGAGGAGTTGATCACCGATGGCTACGTGGTCAACCAGGCCCGGATGTGGCTGGCCTCGCACTGGGCGGTGCGCCAGGGGGTGGACTGGCGCGCCGGCGAGGACGTGTTCTTCCGCCACCTGCTCGACGGTTCCCGGGCGGCCAACCGGACCGGCTGGCAGTGGACGGTGGGCACCGGCACCTCCCGCGCCTACGGGTTCTCCCGCCAGCAGGTCGAGCGCCGCGCCCCGGGGTTGTGCACGACCTGCCCGCACCAGGCGGATTGTCCGATCGAGGACTGGCCCGCGGACCCTCCGCTGGGACCGACCGACCCACCGCCACGCCTCCGCCACGATCCGGACCCTGTGGCCACCGGCGGGCCGCGCCAGCCCCAGGTCACCGGCGCTGCGCGAACGATCTGGCTCACCGCCGAGTCGCTCGGCGACGCCGACCCCGCCCTGCTCGCGCACCCCGACCTGCCGGTGGTGTTCGTCTTCGACCTGCCGCTGCTCGCCCGGCTCCGGCTGGCCGGCAACCGGCTGGTGTTCCTCACCGAGACGCTGGCCGATCTCGCCGAACGACGGGACGTCGAGGTCCTGCTCGGCGACCCGGTCGAGGTGCTGGCCGGACGTCGACTGGCGGTGACCTGGGCCCCGGTTCCCGGCTTCGCGCGGCGGGCCGAGCACCTGCAGGTCGTCGCCCGGCATCCCTGGCCGTGGCTGGTCCGACCCCACGGCGGGTCGGCCGCCTCCTTCAGTGCCTGGCGTCGCGCCGCCGCCGGCGCCGGGGCGCTGCCCGGGAGCTAGCCCCGGCCGTGTGGGCAGCGCACCGGCCCTTGCCCCCCGTGCGCCGATCGCGCATGCTGGACGGTGAACGGGCTGCGAGCCAGCCGGTCGGCGGTTGACCGTGACCAGCGAGCCGATCCCGATCCCGCGCTCCCCCTGCGCCCGTGCCGGCAGCCTCGTCCGGTGCCTCCCGCGGCCCGTCGCGACCGACGGTCACCCCGACCGTCAGGAAGGGGGAACCCATGCGCTGCCGGGTCACCACCCGGAACCGGGGCGGCCGGCTCCACGCCGCCCTCGCGGCCGCGACCGTGGCCGCACTCACCCTGCTCTCCTGCGCAGACGCAGAACCCGAGCAACCCGCACCGACCGACACCCAGCCCGACGTCGATCCCGACGCGGGGTGCGACGGGACCATCACGCAGGACGAGATCGAGATCTGGTGGCACGACGGCCTCGAGGCCGAAGCCGACACCATGCGCGCCTTCGTCGAGGAGTTCAACGCCGCGCAGGACGACGTGACCGCCACCCTGACCCTCATCCCCGAAGCCGGCTACCCCGCGGAGCTGCGACTCGCGGCGGCCACCGGCACCCTGCCCGACGTCATCGACGTCGACGCCTCCTTCGCCTTCGCCTACGCGTGGAGCGGCCAGCTCCAACCGATCGACGGCTGCCTCGACGACGAGCTTCGTGACGACCTGCTGCCCTCGATCCTCGACCAGGGCACCTACGCCGACCAGCTGTGGGCGGTGGGGATGTTCGAGTCGGGGCTCGGGATCTACGCGCTGCGCCCGGCCCTCGAGCAGGTCGGGGCCCGGATCCCCACCGGACCCGACGACGCCTGGAGCATCGACGAGTTCGACGACCTGCTCGCCGAGCTGCGCACGGCCGGCTACGAGCAGCCGCTGGACGCCAAGCGCAACTACGAGCAGAGCGAGTTCCTCTCCTACCTCTACCAGCCGATGCTGTGGTCGGCCGGCGCCGACCTCGTCGACCCCGACGTGACCACCGCGGAGGGCTGGATCAACTCCCCCGAGGCCGTCGAGGCGGTCTCGCGCATCCAGGCCTGGCACACCCAAGGTTACGTCCACCCCAACGAGGAGGATCAGGCCTTCGTCGACGGTGAGGCCGTGCTGTCGATGGTCGGGCACTGGGAGCTCGACCGCTACCTCGACGCCCACGGCGACGACCTGCTGCTGCTGCCCCTGCCCGACTTCGGGACCGGGACTCTCAGCGCCCAGGGCTCCTGGCAGTGGGCCGTGAACGACGTCTCGGACGCCGATGCCGCCTGGGCCTTCATCGAGTTCACCCTCCAGCCCGAGCAGATCGAGCGGATGGCCGAGGCCGGCGGAGCGATCCCGTCACGGACCTCGGTGGCCGAGGACAGCGCGCGCTTCGGCCCGGGTGGGCCGGGCGAGCTGTTCCTCGAGCAGCTCGAGGGGGGCTACACCCGGCCACGTCTGCCCCACCCGGTGTACCCGGAGCTGACCCGCACCTTCGCGATGACGATGATCAACATCCTCGACGGCGGCGACGTCGCGAGCCTGCTCGACATGGCGGCCGCGATGATCGACGGCGACCTCGAGGCCAACCGAGGCTACGCTCCGATCGACTGATCGGACCGTGCCGGGTGGCGCGGGCCGGCGGACCTCTCGTCCCCCGCCCGCTCCCCCGGTCGCCAGCGTGCGGCCGCGCTAGCGTTGGCTCCGGTCCCCCCTCCGAGTCCGGCGAGCGCCCATGGTCACCATCGCGCAGGTCGCCCGCCAGGCAGGGGTCGGGGTCAGCACGGTGTCGCGGGTGCTCAACGACCACCCCTCGGTGCGCCCCGAGACCCGCGCCCGGGTGCAGGCCACGATCGCCGAGCTCGACTACCGACCGAGCCCGCTGGCCCGCGGGCTCAAGCACGGCCGGGTCGACCGCATCGCGGTGCTGGTGTCGTTCTTCACCAGCCCCTCGGCGGTCGAGCGGCTGCGGGGGCTGACCCAGGCGCTGTCGGGCACCGGCTACGAGCTGGTGGTCCACCCCGTGCTCGACGAGGAGCAGCGCCGCAAGCACCTGGCGAGCCTGGCAGGCCCGCACCGGGCGGATGGCATCGTGCTGATCACGCTGCCGCTCGACGACGACGAGCTCGCCCGGCTCACGGCCTCCTCGATCAGCGTGATCCAGATCGACGGCCCGCATCCGGGAGTGAGCACCGTGGCCGTCGACGACGTGCGCGGCGGGGAGCTCGCCGCCGCGCACCTGCTGCAGCTCGGTCACGAACACATCGGCTTCGTCGGCGACCGACGCCCGCCCGACTCCGGCTTCACCTCCAGTCGGGACCGGCAGGCCGGGTTCCTGGCCCGGCTGCACCGGGCCGGCGTCGCCGATCCGGACCGCTTCGTCCGGCTCGACGTGCACGGGGTCGACCAGGCCGCCGAGATGGCCGGCGACCTGCTCGCCGGTGCCCAGCGACCCACCGCGGTGTTCGCCGCCTCGGACCTGCAGGCACTCGGGGTGCTGCGGGCTGCCCGCGAGCTGCGGCTGCGGGTGCCCCAGGACCTGTCGGTGCTCGGCTTCGACGACATCGACGCCGCCCGTCACGTGGGGCTGTCCACGATCCGCCAGCCGCTGCAGGAGAGCGGGCAGCTGGCCGCCGAGCTGCTGCTGCAGGACCTGGCCGACCCGTCGTCCGCCACCGCCCAGCGCCACGTGCTGCCCCTCGAGGTGGTGCCACGCGGCACCACCGCCCCACCGGGGATCTGAACGCACCTGCCGAACCGCTACCGTCGCGGCGAGTGCAGCCACACCACGGCAGGTGATGATGAGCCAGCACGGGGGCAACGACGCGCCGTCGGACACCGCCCCGGTCGATCCGGCGTTCTCCTACGCCAAGATCTGGTGGATCGGGTTCGGGTTCCTCGGCGTGCAGCTGGCGTTCACGACCTACAACGCCTTCCTGCCGCTGATGTACCGCGAGTTCTTCGACTCGCGCGCCGCCATCGGGCTGCTGATGGGCACCGACAACCTCATCGGACTGCTGCTCATCCCGGTGATCGGGGCCTGGTCGGACCGGGTCAACTCGCCGCTCGGCCGCCGGCTGCCCTTCGTGCTGGTCGCCACGCCGGTGGCGGCGCTGAGCTTCCTGGCGATCCCGTTCGCCGCCGCGCTGCTGTGGACGCTGATCCTCGCCGAGGTGCTGTTCACCACCGCGATGCACACCTACCGCGGTCCGGTCATCACCCTCATGCCCGACCACACCCCGCCCGAGCAGCGCTCCACCGCCAACGGCATCATCAACCTGATGGGCGGCATCGGCACCCTGATCGCCTTCGGGGGCCTGGCGCTGCTCTACGACATCGACCCGCGGCTGCCCTTCGGCATCGGCGCCGTCGTGCTGCTGCTCACCATGGCGATCGTCGTGGTCAAGGCCGACCGTCACCCCCCGCACGTCGACAGCACCCCGGTGGCTTCCAAGAACCCGCTACGCGACGCCGTCGACGGAATCCGGGTCCTGCTCCAGCGCCCCAACCGCGGACAGTTCCTGATCCTCGCGGCGATGCTGACCTACTTCATCGGCTTCGCCGGCCTCGACGCGATGTTCCCGATCTACGGCGTGGAGACGCTGGGGCTGACCGAGGGGCGGGCCGCGTTCATCCTGACCTCCTTCGCCGGGTCGTTCCTGCTGTTCGCCCTGCTCGCCGGGGTCATCGGCACCCGCATCGGCAAGATCCCGGCGATGCTGATCGGACTGGCGATCGTGCCGGTGCTGTTCCTGCTCGCCATCCCGGTGCGCGAACCGCTGGTCATCATGGGCATCTTCGTGGCCGCCGGCTTCGCCTGGGCGCTGGTCAACGTGCAGGCGATGCCGCTGATCGCCGACCTCGGTGGGCGCGACCGCATCGGCTTCTACATCGGGCTGTACTACATCTTCACGATGACCGGGCAGATGGTCGGACCGTTCGTGCTCGGCACCGCCATGGACCTACTGGGCAACCAGGGCATGTTCATCGCCGGCGCCGTGGTCTACGCGCTGGGCTTCGTGCTGCTGCGCGCCGGCCGCAAGCGCCTGCCCGAGGACCCCGAGCAGCTCGCCCGCGAACGCAGGCTCGAGCACCTCGACGGACCCGCTGACGGCTGACGAGGCGATCGGTAGGGTGGTGCTACCGGGGGATCGGTCGTCCTGGAGGCATCATGCCCGAAATGGTCGGCAACCCGCAGCCCGCGCGCACCTTCCAGGACCGACAGGGGGAGATCCTGCACGCGGTGACTCTGGCCGCCGACCGGTTCCTGCGCAGCCGCCGACCGCTCGACGAGATCGACGTCGTGCTCGCAGCGCTCGGTGAGGCCACCGGGGTGGCTCGCACCCACGTGTTCGCGGCGGAGCAGGACGGGCAGCGATGGCTGATGAGCCAGCGCAACGAGTGGTGCGCGCCGGGGGTCGCTCCCGAGATCGACAACCCCGAGCTGCAGCACATCGACCTCGAGGCCACCGGCCTCGGCCGCTGGCTCGAGCTCCTGCCCGCCGGGCGCATCCTGACCCTCGACGAACCGGAGTTCACGGCCGAGGAGCGCGCTCACCTCAGCCCGCAGGGCATCCGCTCACTCCTGGTCTTCCCCGTCGAGGTCGAAGGTCGCTGGTGGGGCTCGATCGGCTACGACGACACCCGGCGGATGCGCCACTGGAGACGCACCGAACTCGACGCCCTGCAGGCCGCCGCGCGCGTGCTCGGCGCCGGCATCCAGCAGCACCTGCGCACCGAGGCGCGGGAGCGCGAGCAGGTGCGCCTGGCCCAGGCGCTCGAACGTGAGCGGTTGGCCGCCGAACGGCTGCGGGAGCTCGAGGAGCTCAAGGACTCGTTCATCGCGGCGGTCTCGCATGAGCTGCGCACCCCGCTGACCTCTATCTGCGGCTTCGCGCAGACCCTCGAGGAGCATGATCCGCAGCTCGACGACGACCTGCGCGAGCAGCTCCACGCCCGATTGTCGGTCAACGCCCGCCACCTCAGCGACCTCGTGGGCCAGCTGCTCGAGCTCAACCGGCTGGGCAGCACGACGACCGCCCCGGCCCGCGTCGACACCGACCTCGCTCGGCTCGTCGAGGACCGCCTGGCCCGCTGCATCCGTCTCGACGGCAAGCGCCGCGCCGTCGACCTGCGCGTCACCACCGCACGCATCGATCCGGAGGCCCTGCGCCAGATCCTCGACAGCCTGCTCGACAACGTCGCCCGACACGCCGAGGTGGCGACGTGGGTGACGGTGCGCAGCGAGCGCCGGAACGGCTCGTTGCTGCTGATCGTCGAGGACGACGGCAACGGGGTGCCCCAACCCCTGCGGGAGGCCGTGTTCGAACCCTTCCGCCACGGTCCCACCGCACCCCGCCACGCACCCGGGGTCGGGATCGGCCTGAGCCTGGTGGCCCGGCTTGCGGCCGCCCACGGGGGCCACGCCTGGATCGAGGAGCCGGACGGCGGCGGCACCCGGGTGTGCGTGCTGCTGCCCGAACCTGCCGGGTGACCTCTCGGCGGTGTGCGCGTGGCGTGCGGACGGGCGACCACGGCGCTGCGCAGGAGTAGAAGAGAAGTGAGGGTCGACGGCGCCGCGCGCGTCGCGCACCACGCCGCCTCCCCGCCGAGGAGGTCCGCTCATGTGCGCACGCCACCCCCGACCCCGGTTGCTGCGGGTGCTGCCCGCGGCTCTGCTCGCCGCGCTGCTGGTCACCACAGGCCTGGTCGCTCACCCGATGCCGGCAGACGCCGACGAGGCCTGTCCCCCGACCTTCCCGCTCGCGGATGTCCAGCCGGGCCAGCAGGGCACGGGGCTGAGCGTGGTGCAGGGCACCGAGCCCGTGCCCTTCGACGTCGAGATCGTCGATGTCCTGCACGACGCGCTCGCCCCCGGTCTGCCACTGGTCGTGGTCGAGGTCGACAGCCCCGAGATCGACCGGGTCGGCGGGGTGTGGAGCGGCATGTCCGGTTCTCCGGTCCTGGTCGACGGCCAGCTGCTCGGCGCCCTGGCCTACGGGTTCTCTGCAGGACCGTCGCGGCTGGCCGGCGTGACGCCCGCCGCAGCGCTGCGCGCCGTGACCGACCGCCCCGCCCCCGACCCGCCGCTCGAGCTGGCCGAGCAGGTGACCATGTCGCCGCGGGTGCGCGCCCGAGCGACCGACGAAGGACTGAGCACCACCGCGGCGCGCCGCATGGACATGCTGCGGCTGCCGCTTCAGGTCTCGGGTCCCTCCCAACCGCGGGTCGAAGCCGTCGCGGCACGCCTCGAGCGCACCCACCCGGGCCTGCAGGTCGTCCGCACCGGGATCGGCAGGGCCGCTGACGTGCCGGCCTCCGCGCTGGTGCCCGGCGGCAACCTCGCGGTCAGCGCATCCTACGGCGACGTCACCCTGGCCGGGGTGGGCACCGTGACGGCCATCTGCGACGGCACGGTGCTCGGTTTCGGCCACCCACTGCTCTACAGCGGGGCGACCCGGCTCGGGCTGCACGCCGCCAGTGCAGTGCGCATCGTCGACGATCCCACCTACGGTCCGTCCAAGCTCGCCAACCTCGGTGCGCCGGTCGGGACCATCGAGCAGGACCGACTGGCCGGAGTCGCCGGCCACCTGCGGTCACTGCCGGCCACCACCGCCATCACCACCGCCATCACCGACCTCGATATGCAGCGCACGGTGACCGGACGCACCGACGTGGTGTTCGAGGAACTCGCTGCCGAGGCCCTGCTGCTGCACGGCTGGACCGCCTACGACCTGCTGGTGTTCGATGATCCCTACGTCGCGGGCACGACCGAGGTGAGCTGGACCATGACCGGGGTCCGGGCCGACGGCCAGCCCTGGTCGCTGACCCGGGGCAACCGCCACGCCAGCGACTACGACCTGTCGAGCGCCGCGCTGTTCGAGGCGGTCGACGCGGTGTGGGCGATCCTCGCCAACCCCCATGAGCACGTCCGGGTGACCGCGGTGGAGTACACCGCCGACGCCGCCGCGACCTACGACGACTTCGAGATCCTCGGTGACGACGTGCGCCTGGCGATCCTCGACGCCGGCCCAGACGCCGGGGACGAGCCCGCAGAGGACCCGCAGGTACCCGACGGGCAGTTCGTGCCGGCCACCGAGCCGTTCGTGGCCGAGCCGGGCGACACGCTCGTGGTGCAGGTCGCGCTGCGCCGGTTCCGTGCCGGGATCGAGCACGTCGAGGTCCGCCTCGAGATCCCCGAGGAGGCCGGCGGGACCGGTGAGCTGGTCGTGACCGGCGGAGGCGGGTCCTGGTACGACCCCGAGTTCCCCGAGGGACCCGACGGCGGCTATGCACGCCGTTCCCAGGCCCCCGAGGGCTTCGACGCGCTCCTCGCATCCCTGACCGATCGTCCGCGGAACGACGACCTGCAGGTCACCCTGCAGCTGTACCCCCACGACCCGGGCTGGGACGACGGGGACGATGGCTGGGACGACGGGGACGATGGCTGGGACGACGGCGTCGACCCGGACGAACCGGTGCCGCCCGAACCCGGGCCGGGCCCAGAGCCTGAGCCGGTACCCGAACCCGAGCCCTCTCCCGGTCTCGAACCGGTCCCGCCCGATGAGCCGCTCGAGCCACCGCAGGAGCCCACGCTTCCGCTCCCGCCCCCGGGCGGTGACGCGCTCAGCGTGACGGCCACGCTCCGCCTCGACGCCGTGGTCGAGGGCTACGCCGCGCTGCCGGTGATGGTCGGATCCGACCAGGACACCGAGCCCTGGCCGCCGGACGCGATCCCGCCCGTCGAGCCCTCGCCCGACGATCCGTCGATGCCGGAGTTCGGCGACGACCTCGCCTTCGAGGACGTGGACCCGTCCAGCCCGCACGCGGCCGCCATCCTCCGAGCCGCTGCGCTCGGGTTGACCACCGGGGTGTCCGAGGACCCGCCCCGCTTCGCACCGGAGCTCCCGGTGCGCCGGGATCAGGCCGCCAGCTTCGTCGCGCGCCTGCTGGCCACCGGCCAGCGGGAGCTGCCCGAGGTCGACGCCCCGCGCTTCGTGGATCTCGCCGGCAACGTGCACGCCGAGGCGGTCGAGTCGCTGGCGGCCGCCGGCATCGTGCAGGGCCGCGGCGACGCACGCTTCGAGCCCGCCACCGAGGTCACCCGCGCCCAGCTGACCAGCATGCTGCTCGAGGCCCTGCGGTGGTCGACCGGCGAGCCGTTCGCCGCGGAGGGTGGCGCCCACTTCCCGGACGTGACCGGGGTGCATGCCGCCGCGATCGACGCCGGCTACGAGCACGGGCTGGTCGCCGGCCGACCCGACGGCACGTTCGGTCCGTCGCTGGCCGTGCGGCGCGACCAGGCCGCGAGCCTGCTGGTCCGCACGCACGGGGTGCTGCACGCCGCCGGGTGACCCGCGCCACGATCCTGCCCACACGAGCGACAGGAGCGCTCGAGCACCGCCGAGGGCTATCGTTGCCCCGCCGAGATCCGTGGCACGGCCGCCGCGGTGACGGAGGGCTCGGATGCACATCCTGCGTGAGCTGCTCGACCCGCGGGACCTTGCCGCTGCCCGCAGCACCCCGGTGCTGGCCGTGCTGTGGTTCACCGGCGGGCTGCTGATGGTCCTCAGCCAGCTGCTCGCGCCCTCGCCCCCGGCGGGCCGCGCCCCCGGCCTGCTCGTCGGGATGCTCGCCATGATGATCGGGGGGCTGCTGGTCGCGGCCCGCCGGCGGGTGTTCTCGCTGGGCGGGTACGCCGGACTGGCCCTGCTCGGTGCGGCGACCATCACCGCGGCCGTCGGGCTGGCCGGACCGGCGAGCGCCGCGGCCACGGGCGTGATCTTCGTCTACCTCTGCGTGTTCTCCGTGGTGGCCCTCCCGCGGCTCGCGCCGGCACTGATCGCGGTCGGGGCGGCCGGCCATGCGCTCGTGCTGTGGCTGCTCGCACTTCCGGGCTGGCCGGCGGTCTGGGTGCTGGTGTGGGGCGTGAGCGGGGTGACGGCGCTGCTGATCTCCCGGGTGCTCGCCGGGCTGCGCGCCGCGATCGAGGAGCGCGACCGGGTGGTGACCCAACTCAAGCAGCTCGACGAGACCAAGACCGCCTTCCTGCATGCCGTGCACCACGAGCTCTCCCGGCCCCTGACCGTGCTGCGCGGGATGACCGACACGCTCGCCGCCCGTGGGCCGCAGCTCGACCCGGCCACCCACGACGAGCTGGCGCATCGGGCCGCGGCGCAGGCGCAGCGCCTGCAGGGCATGCTCGAGGACCTGCTGCAGCTCGGCGGCATGGGCGCAGGGTTCGTCGAGGTGGCCCGCCGAGCGGTTCGAACGCAAGCACTCATCGACGAGGCGCTCACCCTCAGCGGCGTCGAGCGTTCCCGCGTGACGGTCGAGGACGGGAACGTCGAGCTCCTGCACGTCGATCCCGTGCGCGTCGCTCACGCGCTGGCAAACCTCATCACCAACGCGGCCAAGTACAGCGGTGGCCGAGAACCCATCACGCTCACCGTCACCGCCGAGCCGGATCGGGTGGTGCTGGGCGTCACGGACCGGGGGCCGGGTATCCCGCCAGACCGACGTGAGGCGATCTTCGAGCCGTTCGTGCGTGCACGCGCCGAAGACCACGGCCGCGGGACCGGGGTGGGCCTGGCCGTGGTGCGCGCCGTGGCCCGACTCCACGGCGGCGACGCCTGGGCCGAGGACGCTGAGGGCGGTGGCGCCCGGGTCGCGTTCTGGCTCAGCCAGGAGCCGACGACGAGCTGAACCCCGGGGTTGTCCCGCCGAGCGGAGCACCGGTCGGCAGCGCGCCCGGGGCCACGCCGACGATCGTCACGAGCAGCCCATCGACCAGCTCCCCGGGTGGCGGCCAGGGGAAGCGGTCACGCGCCACCCGCAGCGTGGCCAGGCCGTGTTCGGCGGCCCACAGCAGCGTGGCGATCCGTTCCGGGTCGCCGGCCCTGGCCGCGCCAGCCGCCTGCACGGCGGCGATCCGTGCGACCAGCCCGTCGAAGGCGACCGAGGTCCCGGTGCCGTCGGGCCGCAGCAGCTGGGTTTCGCGCCGCGCGTCGAACAGGGCCCGGTAGCGACCGGGGTACCGCTCGGCCCACCCGAGGTAGGCGAGCACTCCGGCGCGCAGTGCCGCCACCGCACCCGCCTGCCCCGCGGCTTCGGCCGCCGCCCCGGTCGTGCGTGCGAGGTCGTCGAACCCGCGCACCACGACCTCGCGGATCAGCGCCTGCTTGTCGGGGAAGTGCAGGTACAGCGCCGGCGGGGTCACCCCGGCGCGGCCGACGATCGCACGGATGGTGACGTCACGCTCGTCGCCGTGCTCGGCGAGCAGCTGCTCGGCGGCGTCGAGCAGCTCGTCGCGCAGCCGGGCGCCCTCACCACGGCTGCTGCGTACCCGCGCCATCCTCGGTCGCCTCCTCGGCCGCGCATGCCGGCCCGACCCGCCATCCCGAACCGCCATCCCGGCACATGGTCCCCAGTGGACGATAGCCACCCACGCCCACCGAAGACGGATCCGCAGCGCACTTGCCCAGAGATGAACAACCGATAGGTTATCGGCTGATCATACAACGGGGGAACCTGATGACCACGCACGCATCGCCACAGCTGCCCGAGCTCTCGTCCACCCCGCCCACCGACGACCCCACCCCACCCGGGCGCCGGCGACGCTGGCCGCGGGTGGTGCTGATCGTGGCCGTGGTGCTCGCGCTGGCCGGGTTCGTCGGCTACCGCCTGCTGCTCGGCTCGCCGTGGGGGGCCTTCCTGACGCTGTTCGCCGACGATCACCGGGCGGAGAACTTCCGCACGATGGACACCATCTTCCCAGCGGTCGACCTCCCGACGGGCGATGATGTCTGGGAACTCGACGACGACCAGCGCCCGCTGCCCGCCACCTACCGCTTCGCGGGAGAGACGCGCGACCTCGAGGCGCTGCTCACCGA
>SKJO01000228.1 GCA_007121975.1 Nitriliruptoraceae bacterium
CCGCTGCTGCTGGTGATCCTGATCGGCTCGCAGTTCGGGGCCGGCTTCGACACCCGCATCGGGGTGGTGGCCGGCAGCGACGAGCGCGCGGTCGAGCTCATCGCCGCCATCGACGCCAACGAGGGCATCGCCACCCGGGACTTCGACGACGCCGACGAGCTGCGTGACGCGGTCGCCCGCGGCGAGGTCAGCGCCGGGGTCACGATCCCCGAGGACTACACCGACCGGCTCACCGCCGGGCAGGGCGCCACGGTCGGGTTCCTCGGCCGTCCCGACGGCACCTCGTTGTCGCTGCGCCAGGTGGTGGACGCGGCGGTCACCGACCAGGCGGCCCTGGTCACCGCCGCCGAGGTCGCGGCCGAGCGCACCGGTGCGCCCGCCAGCGAGCTGCTCGCCCTCGCCGGCACCATCCGGGCCGGATCGCCCGGCATCGAGGTGGTCCGCGAGCCCGTGGGCGGTGATCCGCTGGCCCAGGAGTTCGCCGCGCTCGGCCAGTTCGACCTCGGCGCTTCCAGCCAACTGTTCCTGTTCGTGTTCCTCACCTCGATGACCAGCGCGATCGCCCTGATCCAGAGCCGTGAGCTCGGGATCACCTCGCGGATGCTGTCCACGCCCACGCCGATGGCGATGATCCTGCTCGGCAGTGCTGGCGGACGGCTGCTGGTCGCCATCGCCCAGGCCGCCTACATCGTGGTGGCCACCGTGCTGCTGTTCCAGGTCAACTGGGGGGACCCGCTGGCGGCCGCGGTGGTGATCCTGTTGTTCTGCGTGGTGTCGGCGGGTGCGAGCATGCTGGTCGGTGCGGCGCTGCGCAACGAGTCGCAGGCCGGGGGCGCGGGCATCGGACTGGGGATCGGCATGGCCGCGCTGGGGGGGTCGATGGTTCCCCTCGAGATCTTCCCCGAGGGGATGCGTCCAATCGCGTTCCTCACCCCCCACGCCTGGGCGAACGAGGCGATGGCCGAGCTGGTCCGCCGCGACGGGGGGCTGGCTGACGTGCTCACCGAGGTTGCGGTGCTCGCGGCCTACGCTGCCGGGCTCCTGGCGCTGGCCACCTGGCGGCTGCGCGTGGTGCTGACCCGCTGAGCCTGCATCCAGAGCGACCGGCGCTAGGCTCACGGTGACTCGATGGAGGGACCGCGTTGACCTCGATGCTGCAGACGATCCACCCGTGGCTCGGCTACGCCGTGTCCCTCGTGGTGCTCGTATCGGCCTACCTGGCCTTCACCCGGGCTCGCGACTCCCGCGAGTTCTCCCGGGGACCCTACGCGGCGGCCATGGTCGCACTCGACGTGCAGGTCACCCTCGGGATCGTGCTCTACGCGCTCGGGTCCTACTGGGAGGCCCGGGCCGAGATCGCCTACCTGCACCCGGCCCTGAGCATCGCCGCCCTGGCCGTCGGACACGCGCTGCTCGGCCGGGCCGCGAAGATGCAGATGGCCTACGACGCCCACCGCACCGCCGGGCGCGGCCTGCTGCTCGCCCTGCTGCTGGTACTGGCATCGATCGGGGTGGCCAGCGCCCCACCGTTCCTGTGATCTGATCGCGGCTTGCACCGACCGGGGGGAATGGCATGACCGGACAGCGGCTCGCCGGGCTGATCCTGCTGGCCGTGGGCACCGTCCTGCTGCTGGTGACCACCACCGACCTCGACGGCTCCTGGCTGCTGGTCGGGGTCGGCGCCGCCTTCCTGATCGCCTTCGCCACCACCCGCAGCTACGGGATGCTGGTGCCGGGCGCGATCATCACCGGGCTCGGCGTCGGCGTCGTTCTCGATGGAGCGGGACTGCCGTCGCCGGTCGTGCCGCTCGGACTCGGGCTCGGCTTCGTGGCGATCGCGCTCCTGCACCTGCTGATCGGCGGAGCGAGCGAGGGCTGGTGGTGGTGGCCGCTGATCCCCGGGGGAATCCTCAGCGTGACCGCCACCGTGGAGCTCGCCGACATCGAGAACCTCGGCGCCTACCTGCTGCCGGTCGTGCTGATCGCGGTAGGCCTTGGCCTGCTGCTGGGTCGGCGGGGCCGGAAGGGGCCCGACCCCGGAGTCCCGCCGGGCGCCGACGAGCCGCACTGACGGGCTACCAGCCCCGTCCGCGCCACTCGGGCAGGCTGGCGCGTTCCGCGCCGAGCGTGGTGTCGTCGCCGTGGCCGGGGTACACCCAGGTGTCGTCGGGCAGACGGTCGAACACCTGCGCCTCGAGGCCGTCCATGATGCGCCGGTGGTTCTCCGCGCTACCAAAGGTGTTGCCCGGACCGCCGGGGAACAGCGTGTCGCCGCTGAACAGGTGCGGGCGCTGGTCACCGTGCACGAGGTAGAGCAGCGAGCCCTCGGTGTGCCCGGGCAGGTGCAGCACCTCGACCTCGAGGTCGCCGACCGCGAGCCGCTCGCCGCCCGACAGCGCGCGATCCACCTCGGCCGGGAACAGCTCACCGTCGGCGGGGTGGCCCCAGATCGGCAGGCCGGGATCCTCGCGCAGCGCCTCCCAGGCGCGGATGTGGTCCCAGTGGCCGTGGGTCTGCACCACCGCGAGCACCTCGACCCCGGCGATCGCCTCGCGCAGCCGCTGTGGGCGGTCGGCCGCGTCGACGAGCAGGGCCCGGCCAGTGCGGGCGCAGGCGAGCACGTAGACGTTGTTGTCCATCTGCCCGACCGAGAGCTTGCGCACGCGCAGGACACCGTCGGTGCGGTCCTGCCAGTCGCCGTCGGGCTCGACGTGGCCGGTGTAGTCCTGGCTCATGGTGCCGGGCTCCTCGGCGGGTCGGTGTCGTCGGTCGGGGAGCGGGATCAGTCGCCCTTGACCGCCTCGGGGGTCAACTCGTTGCCGGATCGGCCTCCGGAGGCGAACGCCGCGATGTTCTGAAGCGTGGTGTGCGCGATGTTGGACATCGCCTCCTGGGTGAAGAAGGCCTGGTGGGCGGTGATCAGCACGTTGGGGAAGGTCAGCAGCCGGGAGAAGACGTCGTCGGTGATCACCTTGTCCGACAGGTCCTCGAAGAACAGGTCGCCCTCCTCCTCGTAGACGTCGATCGCGAGGTTGCCGATCTTGCCTGACTTCAGCCCGTCGATCACCGCCGGGGTGTCGATCAGCGGGCCGCGGCTGGTGTTCACGATCATCACCCCGTCGCGCATCTTGGCGATGTTCTCGGCGTTGATGATGTGGTGGGTGTCGGGTGTCAGCGGGCAGTGCAGCGTGATGATGTCGCAGTCGGCAAACAAGGTGTCGAGGTCCACGTAGCGCACCCCGTAGTCGCGGACCTCGTCGTTCTGCACGACGTCGTAGGCGCGGATCGAGCAGCCGAACGCGCGC
>SKJO01000479.1 GCA_007121975.1 Nitriliruptoraceae bacterium
GACGGCGGCCACTCGTCACCGTCGACCTGCACGGCGATCGCGGGCCGGCTGCGCTGCTGCACCAACTCGTGCAGGACCTCGCGGGTGGCGACCACCGCCACCGGACGGGCGTCGGCGACCACCGCAGCCAGCGGCTCGGCCGGGGTGGTGGGGGCCACCGGCACCGCGACCGCCCCCAACCGCCAAACGGCGAACAGCGTCACCGGCAGGGCCACCTCGTTGGGCAGGGCCACCAGCACCCGGTCACCGCTGCTGACGCCGAGCTCATCGAGCACGCCGGCGACCGCATCGACCCGGTCCCGGAGCTCGGCGTAGGAGACGGGGCCGTCCGCAACGATCAGGGCCGGACGGTTGGGGAAGTCGCGGGCCGCGTCATCGAGGAAGCGGGTCAGCGGGACCGCCGGCAGCCGGTAGGTCGGGGGCACCCCCGGCGGATAGGCCGCAACCCAGGGCCGCTCGAGCGAGGATGGATCGGGGGGGCGGGCCACGCCGGGCGGGCTCCTCGCGGCAGCAGGTGGACGCGCCCGAGTCTACCGACGCCGAGGGCCGACCCCGCGTCCCCGGCCGGTAGGGTCGGAGCCACGCCCGCCCCGGAGCCGCCGTGCCAGCCCCATCCTCCGTGCTCACCGAGCTACGTCCGGTCATCGACACGGCGCTGCAGGCACGGCTGGACGAGCTGCTGCCGCGGCTCACCGACTACGACCCGGTGCTCGAGCCCATCGCCGACGAGCTGCGCGGCTTCCTCGACGCCGGCAAGCGGATCCGCCCGGCGCTGTTGCTGCTGGGCCATGAAGCCGGTGGCGGCGACGACCACCGGGCGGTCCTGGGCCCGGCGCTGTCGCTCGAACTGCTGCACACCTTCGCGCTCGTGCACGACGACGTGATCGACCGCGCGCCCACCCGGCGAGGGCGCCCGAGCGTCCACGAACGCTTCGCGGGGTGGCACGCGGAACAGTCGCTGCACGGCGACAGGGCCGGCTTCGGGGCCGCGATGGCGATCCTGGTCGGCGACCTCGCCTTCGTCCAGGCCGACGAGTGCTTCCTCGACGTCGATCCCACCGCCGTGCGCGCCGCCTGGCTGGTCGCCGCATTCCGGCGCTTCACGCTGCTGCGCGAGGAGGTCATGGCCGGGCAGGCCCTCGACGTGCACACCGCTGCGGCCCGACGCACCGACCGGAGCCTGGCGCTGCGGGTGGCCACGCTCAAGTCGGGCCGGTACTCGGTCGCGCGGCCGCTGCAGATCGGTGCCCTGCTCGCCGGTGCCGATGACGCACTGGTCGAGGGCCTGGGCCGTTTCGGCGATCCACTGGGCCGGGCCTTCCAGGTCCGTGACGACCTGCTCGGGATGTTCGGGGAGGAGGCGCTCACCGGCAAGTCAGCCGCCTCGGACCTGGCCGAGGGCAAGCGCACCCTGCTGATCGCCGAGGCGGCCGAGCGCCTGGACCCCGGGGCCTGGCAGCACCTCGATGCCCGGCTCGGCGATGCTGGACTCGGGGCCGAGGAGGCCGCAGCTCTGCGCGCGATGCTGGAGGACTGCGGCGCGCGCGAGGCCGCCGAGCGCTACGTGACCGAGACGGTCGCCGAGGCCCGGGCCGAACTGGCGGCGCTGAGCATGCCGACCGCGGCCCGTGAACGGCTGCACGCGGTCGCCGACGAACTCGGCCAGCGGCGGGCCTGACCCTGCACCGGACAGGTGCGTCAGCCCCTGGCTCAGGCGTTGGGCAGCCGTGCGGCGGCGCGTTCGGCCATGGCCGTGATCGTCAGGCTCGGGTTGACGCCGAGGTTGCCCGGCACCGCCGCGCCGTCGATGACGTACAGCCCCGGATGGCCGAACACCTGGTGGTCCGGGCCGATCACCCCGCGGGCGGGATCGCTGGCCACCCGAGCCCCGCCGAGCACGTGCGCGGTGACCGCCAGCCCCCCGACCGACTCGATGGTCGAGTTCAGCGGCTCACCACCGATGGAGTCGGCGAACGCCCGCGCCGCCTGGTTGGCGGGGGGCAGGTAGGAGGGCACGCGCTGGTCGCCGGGCGTGGCCGAGGCCAGCCCGAACCCCCCCAGCTTCCCGGCCCGACGCCGCCACGCCAGCTCGATCTCGCTGTCGAGGTGCTGCATGGTCGTGATCACGGTCATGCGCTCGCGCCACCGGCGGGCCCGCACCGCACGGGTGGCCGCCGCCGGGTGGCGGGCCACCTCGGCCAGCGTGCTCCGAGCGCGGCGCAGCGGGTCCTCACCGTCGGCCAGCGGGCCGTAGTAGGCGCGCATGAACCGCATGCCTGCCGGCATCCGGTTCTGGGTGATGTGGGTGGCCGGGTCCGGGTGGAAGTGGGAGGTGATGGTCGGCCCGTCGCCGGACAGGTCCGTGCCGTCGTCGGGGCCGAGCACCCCGACCAGCGCCTCGGAGTTGGTCCGCACCCCGCTTCCCAGTGCCCTCGACAGCCGCGGCAGGCCCCCGGTCGCCCGGGAGCGGTACAGCAGCTCCACACTGCCGAGCACCCCGGCGGCGACCACGACCACCTCCGCGTGGATGCGCCGGCGGGCGCCGGGAGCGAACGTGTCGGCGACAACGAGCTCGTACCCGCCGCCGTCGCGCTCCCGGACCACCTCGACGCGGGTCTCGGGCACGATGCGTGCCCCGTCCCGCTCGGCGAACCACAGGTAGTTGCGGTCGAGGGTGTTCTTCGCGTCGTAGGGGCAGCCGCTCAGGCACCCGCCGCAGCCGCGGCAGGCCAGGCGGTCGGGTCCCTCGCCGTCGAACCAGGGGTCGCCGACCGGCGCGCCCGGCGGGCCGAAGGTGATGCCCAGCGGGATGTCGGTGCGGTAGGTGTCGGCGGCCCCCATCCGGGCGGCGGTGGCGGCGAGGTGGCGGTCCTGCGCCCCGGTCCACGGGTTGGAGCTCGCGCCGAGCATGCGCTCGGCGGTGGCGTAGGGACCCGCGAGCTCGCGTGGCCAGTCCACCCCCGACGCCGCCCAGCCGCCGGCGGACAGCACCTCGTCGGCCGCGCGCAGCAGCACGCCGGCGTACACGATCGAGCCACCGCCGACCCCCACCCCGCCGATGATCCCCACGTGGCGCAGGATCGTCTGCCGGAAGTAGCCGCGCAGCCCGAGCTTCGGTGCGAACAGGAACGCGCGCAGCGAGCGGTCGCCAGCCTCGAGGTCCGCCGCACTCAGCCGGCGGCCCTGCTCGAGCACGACGACGCGGTAGCCCTTCTGCACCAGGCGCAGGGCCGCGACCGCACCCCCAAAGCCGCTGCCGACCACCACCGCGCGCCGCATGGTCCCTGTCCTCA
>SKJO01000313.1 GCA_007121975.1 Nitriliruptoraceae bacterium
AGGAACAGGACCACGAACGAGGAGGCCACCAGCAGGTGTACGTAGCGCTGCCCGGGCCGGAAGCGCAGGATCTTGTCCTCCTGCGGCTCGGGTTCGGTGACGGGGACGGTCTGCGTGTCGCTCACGGGGTCACCTCATCGTCGTCGGTGCCGGCCGCGGCGACCGGGGTGGTGCCGGCGGCTTCGAGCCGTCGCAGCTCGCTCAGGTGGTTTCGGCGGGCGATGATCGCGGCGAGCCCGGCGCCCAGCGCCGTCACCGCCGTGGCGCCCACGCTGACCGGCTTGATCACGTCCTGCCACAGGGTCGTGATGCCCGGGATCTGCGGGTCGGCCGGCAACCCGAGCGCCTCGGGCTCATCGGGCAGGACCACCAGCACCCCGAGCCCGCCGGCCTGGTTCTCGCCGTAGACCTGGGCGCGTGGGTACTTCGTGCGCATGACGCTCGCCCGGCGGTGGGCTTCGGCGGCGATCTCCTCGCGCGGTCCGAATGCCAGGGCGTCGCTCGGGCAGGTGGTCACGCACCAGGGCGTGCCACCGGCCCGGACCGTGTCGCGGCAGCCGTCGCACTTGGTCGCCACCCCCTCGACCATCTCGGGCACGGCGAACGGGCAGGACTGCACGCAGTACTGACAGCCGCTGCAGGCCGCCGGATCGAGCCGGGTCAGCCCATCCTCCTGGAACAGCGCGCCGGTGGGGCAGACGTTGACGCAGGCGGCATCCGCGCAGTGGTAGCAGCGGTGGTTGTCGAAGCCGCCCTCGAGATCAGGGAAGCTGCCCCGCACCTGCTCGGTGATGGTGATGTAGTTGGTGCCCTCGGGCAGCTGGTTGCCGGTCTTGCAGGCGACCACGCAGCCCTGGCAGCCGATGCACTGGGCGAGGTCGAGGAGGAACGCCGAGGACATCTCAAGCCTCCAAGGTGATGCGCACGAAGTTGACGCGCAGGCCGGCACCACCGCAGATCGGGTCGAGCGCGTAGCGCGTCTGCAGCTTGGTGTCGCTGGCTCCGCGACCGTGGGCGCGGGTCAGCTCGGGGGCATCGGAGCCGAAGCCGTGGGCCATGAACACCGCGTCGTGGCGGATGCGTGGGGTCGCCTTGACCTTGATCGGCCCGCTGGTGGCGCCGTCCTGGTTCTCGAGCATGACCCGCTCGCCGTCGGCGACGCCGAGCTCGACCGCCACCTCGTCGTTGAGCCACAGCTCGTTCTCGCTGAAGGCCTCGCTCAGCACCGGGGTGTTCTGGGTCTTGGCGAAGGTGTGCACCGGGTGGCGGCCGTACAGCAGCCGGAAGTAGCCCTCGGGCGGGTCCTCGACCGGCTCGTAGACCGGCAGGGGGTCCAGGCCGGCGTTGGCCAGGCTCTGGGCGTACAGCTCGATCTTGCCCGACGGGGTGGCGAACGGGCTCGAGCCCTCGAAGTCCTCGAGGAAGGGGCGACCCTCCTGCACGATCACCCCCCGCCGGTCGCGGAGGTCGTCGAGGTCGGAGCCGACCGAGCGCAGCCGGGTGGTGAGGTACTCCTCGAGGTCGTCCCAGCGGAAGAAGTTCTCGAGACCGACCCGCTCACCGAGCTCCTTGGCCATCCACCAGCCCGGCTTGGTGTCGTACAGCGGCTCGATGGCGGGCTCGCGCAGATGGATGTAGGGCGTGCGGTGGGCCATGGTGAACAGCTCGTCGTAGCGCTCGAGGTAGGTGGACTCGGGCAGCACGATGTCGGCCCAGGCGATGTGCTCCTGGGGCAGCACGTCGATCGCGACGAACAGCTCGAGGTTGCGCAGCGCCTCCTTGGTGCGCTCGGGGTCGGGCACCGAGTGCAGCAGGTTCACGCCGTAGCAGATCAGCGCTTCGATCCGGTAGGGGTCCCCGGTGATCATCGGATCGATGAGCTCCTGCATGGCGGTGGGTCCCTGCAGGAAGGTCTCCCGGGCCCCGTCCGCCCGGGCCTTGCCGGTGGGCCCGGTCGGCAGCTCCCCGAGCTCGTCGTCGTCGCCGGGCTCGGCCGCGCAACCGCCGGCGCTGCCGGCCACCGCATAGGGCGGGTGGGGCACGTCCTGGATGTAGGGCGCCTGGTTGAAGTACATCCCGCCGTGGCGTCCGTAGGCGCCGAGCAGGGCGTTGACGATGAACACCGCGCGCATGCGCTGGGTGTCGTTGCCGTACCAGGTGACGTGCCGGCCGGGCATGATCACCGCGCGCGGAGCGTGCTCGGCCATGGCCCGGGCGGTGTCGCGGATGGCCTCGGCCGGCAGGTCGGTGATCTCGGCGGCCCACTCCGGAGTCATGTCGCGCACGTGTTCGGCGAGCTGATCGAAGCCGGTGGCCCAGCGGTCGAGGTAGGCGGCGTCGTAGAGCTCCTCGGTGATCAGCACGTGGATCCAGGCCAGCAGCAGCGCGGTGTCGGTGCCGGGCTTGATGGGCAGCCAGTGGTCGGCCTTGGTCGCGGCGCTCGAGAACCGCGGGTCGACCACGATGATGGTGCCGCCGCGCCCGTGCAGGCCGGCGAAGTCCTGCATCACGGTGTTGCGGGAGTCCTCCCCGATGTGGCTGCCGATCAGGGTCAGGCACTCGAGCTCGGCCCAGTCGAGGGGCTCGTGCCCGCCGACGGGGGTGCCGAAGGTCAGCAGGGAGGCCTCCTCGCGCGGGGAGATGCACAGCGACGAGGACGGCTTGGCGGCGTTGGGGGTGCCCCAGGCCTGCGCGAAGTGCTCCGCCCACCAGGAGTCCCCGGCGGTGTGGCCGAAGATCGCGACCGACTCCTGCCCGGAGCGCTCCTTGATCTGGTTCAGCTTCTGCGCGATGAGGTCGAGGGCGAAGTCCCACTCGACCTCCTGGAACCGGCCCTCGCCGCGCTCGCCGGTGCGCACCATCGGGGCGCGCAGCCGGTCGGGGTCGTAGAGGAACGAGACACCGGCCTGACCGCGGGGGCAGAGCATCCCGCGGCTCTTGGGATCGTGGGGGTTGCCGTCGATCTTGTGCACGACCCCGTCGACCGAGTGCACCACCACCCCGCAGTGCCACGGACACATGTCGCACACGTTGTAGGTCGTGCGGATCTCGCCCTGGCGGTACCAGGCGTCCTCGTCAGGACCGGCGGCCATCGCCGGAGCGCCGCGCAGGCCGTTGGTGCCGACCAGGCCGGCGGCACCGGCCGCCAGGCCGGACTTGAGCAGGTCGCGTCGGGTGATCTCGAGCGGTACTCGCGGCATCGGGCCGACCTCGGTTCGCAGGCGACCGCGCACCCGCGGCCGGCGACGGCCGGGAAGCTTGCGGGAGGGGAGGGAGGGGAGGGAGGGGA
>SKJO01000005.1 GCA_007121975.1 Nitriliruptoraceae bacterium
CCCCGATCTGCGCATCGGTGGCGAGGGCGCGGTGGTGGACCGCCTCGAGTGGGACGTGAAGCTCTACCTGGCGCTCAACGCGGCCAACCACGACGCCGCGATCGCCGCCTGGGGGCTCAAGGGCCACTACGACTCGGCACGGCCGGTGACCCTCATCCGCCACCTCGGTGGCCTCGGACAGTCCTCGGATGCCGACGCTGACGCCTACCACCCCGAAGGTCTGCCCCTGGTGCCCGGTCTGATCGAGGTCGCCAACGCGGACACCACCGCGCCCGGTGCCCGGCATGCGGGGCTGGCCGGGCATGAGGGCGAGGTCGTGCTCCACGCCTGGCAGGGCACGCCGGAGGATCCCGAGACCGAGCTCGGCGGGGTCGGCTGGGTCCGTGCGGTCGACTGGGTGCCCTACCAGCTGCCGACGTTCGTGACCCCGTCGTTCGCCGGCTACGTGTCGGGACACAGCACCTTCAGCCACGCGGCCGCGGTCGTGCTGGCCGCATACACGGGCGATGCCTACGTCCCTGGGGGGCTCGGGTCGCACACGGTCGAGGCCGGCAGCTTCGAGTTCGAGGTCGGGCCCGACACCGACGTCGTGCTGCAGTGGGCCACCTACGCCGATGCCGCGGACCAGGCCGGCCGCTCGCGCCTGTACGGGGGCATCCACATCGCGGCGGACGACCACGAGGGCCGGCGGGTGGGTGCGGCCTGCGGCGCGGCTGCCTGGGACCGAGCTCAGCGGCTGTTCGGGGGCGAACGATGACCAGCGACCGCCACGATGCGCAGCAGGACCCCGCCCGGCACGACCCACCCGGACGGTTGGGGATGCTCGGCCGCGGGATGCTGCTCGGGGCGCTGCTCGGCGCGGTGTCGCTGTTCGCGGTCGCGGCCACCGGCCCGGATCCCGGGCCGGCCCCGTTGGTCACCCCCCGGTACGTCGAGGTGGGTGCGGGCGATCAGGTGCGGCAGGTCTACGCGGGCGGGTTCACGTTCTTCGTGGGCGGCGGGGTGGCCGTGTTCGACTGCGATGACGACGGTCTGCCCGAGCTGTACCTGGCTGGAGGCGAGCAGCCCGCCAGCCTGCTGCGCAACGACAGCCGACCGGGCACCTCGGTTCGGTTCACGCCGGTGCCCGATCCGGCCACCGACCTTGTCGGGGTCACCGGCGCCTACCCGCTGGACATCGACGGTGACGGCATCCTCGACCTCGTCGTGCTGCGCGTCGGCGAGAACGTCATGCTGCGCGGTCTCGGCGACTGCCGCTTCGAGCGCGCCAACGAGGCCTGGGGCATCGACGGCGGCGATGCCTGGACCACCGCGTTCAGCGCCACCTTCGAGCCCGGCGAGCAGCGTCCGACCCTGGCCTTCGGCAACTACCTCGACCCGGACGACACCGACCGAGCCACCTGCCAGGACAACGTGCTGCTGCGACCGGAGCCGGGCGGCACCACCTACGCCCCACCGATCGCGCTGTCACCCTCGTGGTGCACCCTGTCGCTGCTGTTCAGCGACTGGGACCGCTCCGGACGCCGGGACCTGCGGGTGTCCAACGACCGCCACTACTCGCGCGAGGGCGAGGAGCAGCTGTGGCGCATCGAGCCCGGCGCCGCGCCCCGCCTGTACACCCGCGAGGAAGGCTTCGAGCACCTGCGCATCTGGGGCATGGGCATCGCCAGCCACGACGTGACCGGTGACGGACGGCCGGAGGTCTTTCTCACCAGCCAGGGCGACAACAAGCTGCAGACGCTGGTCGGCGAGGCGGGCCGGCCCACCTACGTGGACCTGGCGATCACCGCCGGGGTGACCGCGCACCGTCCCCACCTCGGCGGCGACGTGCGTCCGTCCACCGCCTGGCATCCGGCCTTCGGTGACGTCAACAACGACGGCTTCATCGACCTGTTCGTGTCCAAGGGCAACGTCGAGGCGCAGCTCGACCACGCCGAGCGTGATCCGAGCAACCTGCTGCTGGGCACCGCGGAGGGACGCTTCGAGGAGCGCTCCGCGCAGGCCGGCGTCGTCAGCTACGGGCGTGGGCGGGGCGCCGCGCTGGTCGACCTCGACCTCGACGGCCTGCTCGACCTCGTCGAGGTGCAGCGCGAGGAGCCGGTGCGCGTCTGGCGCAACCTCGGTGCCGGCAGCGCCGAGGGGCGCGCGGCCACCGGCCCCTCCGAGCCGCTTGGCACCTGGTTGGCGCTACGCCTGGCCGATGGTCCTCCCAACCGCGATGCCATCGGGGCCTGGGTGGAGCTGCGCATCGACGGGCGGACCCGCGTCATCGAGCACACCGTCGGTGGGGGGCACGCCGGCGGGCACCTCGGGTGGATCCACGTGGGCCTGGGCACGGCCGGGCACGCCGAGGTCCGGGTCCACTGGCCCGACGGCGAGACCGGTCCGTGGCAGCGTGTCGAGGCGGCGCAGCTCGCCGTGATCGAGCGTGGGGCGGGCGCACCCCGGCTGGTCGAGGTGACCCGGTAGCGTGGCCCGCGGGGGCCCGGCGTCGCCGGGAGGCCCGGCCGGTCCGGGTCGACACCATCGAGGTGCCGGACATCGAGGTCCGTGCACGTGGAGGATCGCAGAGTGCAGGAACTACGAGGCAAGGTCGTGGCCATCACCGGCGCCAGCGCCGGGATCGGTCAGGCGGCGGCGCGGGCCCTGGCCGCCAAGGGCGTGTCGGTCGTGCTCGGCGCGCGGCGGCGTGAACGGCTCGACGCGTTGGTCGCCGAACTCGGCGAGCGCGCGGTCGCGGTCGAGATGGACGTGCGGGAGATGGCCGGTGCGAGCGCGCTGGTCGCAGCCGCGAAGGAGCACTTCGGCCGTCTCGACGGCATCGTGGTCAACGCCGGGGTCGGGATGTACGGCGGGATCATGGACGTCACCGACGAGCAGATCCAGACCATGATCGACACCAACGTCACCGGTACGGTCTGGCCGATCCGTGCGGCTGTGCCCCAGCTGCTCGAAGCGGGCGGTGGTGACATCGTGATCGTGTCGTCGGTCGCGGGCCTGCGCGGCGCCGGCGACGAGGCCGTCTACGCGGCCACCAAGTTCGCCCAGGTCGGGCTGGCGGGCGGGCTCGACCGCGAGCTGCGCGCCAAGAACATCCGGGTCAACGCGATCTGCCCGGGTGGGGTCGCCACCGAGTTCGCGATGGGCGCCGGCCGCACTCCCGACATGCCCGGGCTCGACGACATGCTGCGGGCCGAGGACGTCGCCGCGGCGATCGTCACCGTGCTCGAGCAGCCTCCCTCGATGCGCACGCTGGTGTGGTCGATGCGTTCGATGCAGGAAGAGG
>SKJO01000449.1 GCA_007121975.1 Nitriliruptoraceae bacterium
GCATCCGCCCGCGACCGCGCGGAGTTCACGTCCGTGGCCAGCCCGACGATCAGATCTGCCAGTCCGTTCTCGATCGAGCGGCCGCCCCCGGGATCCGGCTCGCCCGCGGCGTCGAGCCGGGCAGCGCGCAGCTCGGTGAACGACCGGGCGTTGGAGCCGTCGTGGACGTCGGGCGGGTTGGCGGGGTCGCCGCTGCGGGCAGCCGCGAGCACGTTCGGGTTGGTGCTGAGCACGCGCAGGTTCGCGGCTTCATTGCCGTCGTCGAAGGCGAACAGGTCCTGTCCCGGTTCGCCGTTGCGGTCGACGCCCTCTGCGTTGACCCGGTTGAACGCCAGCGCGAGCTGCCGGGCGACCGCATCGAGTTCCTCGCGTCGTCGGGGCAGGTCCTCGGCCAGGACCTGTTGCAGACCGCGCAGCTCCCCACTCAATGCGTCGGTGTCGTCGGTGAACAACGTGTCGTCCGCGGCATCGGCGGGCTCGTTGCCAAGCCCGGAGACCTGTACCTGATCGCCGTCGAGCCGCAGGGTGGCGAAGCCACGCGGGTCCGCGCCCTCGGAGAGGTCCACGAGTACGGTGTCGCCCAGGGTGATGCGCACGGTGCCGTTGGGCTGGTTGCGCGCGGTCGCTCCGGTCAACTCGGCGAGCTGATCGACGAGCAGGTCGCGCTGGTCGAAGGTCTGCGGGCCGATCCGAGCGTCGTTGCTGTTGGCCGTCAGGCGGTTGATCGCGTCGATCTCGACCATCAGGGCGTTGGCGGTGTCGATGGCGGTCTCGAGCCGCTCGGCGGTGTCCTCGCCCAGCCGGTCCCAGGAGTCGGCGGTCGCCCGGAAGCCCTCGGCCACCAGCACCATCGTGCCGAGCACCTCGCCACGGGCCGCGTCACTGTCGGGCGTGTTGGCCCACCCCTCGAGCACGCCCCACATCTGGCCGATCCGGGCGGAGATGCCCTGGTCGGGCTCACCACTGAGCGTCTCCATCGACTGGAGGAACTCCGCGCGTACGGTGTCCTCCGCACCCCGTCCGATGGCGGCGCGGAAGCGGTCGTCGAGGAACTGGTCACGCAGCCGCGCGACCGCATCGACGGTGACGCCGGTGCCCACCGGCCCCGACGGGGAGTTGTAGGTGTGGCCCGCCTTGAACTCGACCCGCTGACGGGTGTAGCCCGGCGTGTTGGCGTTGGCGATGTTGTTGGCGGCGGTGTCCAGGCCCATCTGGGCGGCGCGGATCCCGCTGGCACCGGTGTACAGGCCGACGAATCCCATCAGAGTGCCTCTCGGATCCGGTCGCCGACCCGCCGGCCGTAGCCGACCTGGCCCTGGGCGTCGTAGGTGGACACGCTGACCTGGGAGGCGCCGGTGAGCTGGTCGAGCGTGCCCTGCACCTCGCCGAGGTCGGTACGGGCCAGCGACCGGTTCTGGGTCGCGACCTGTTCGATCTCGGCGGACAGCCCCTCGAAGGCCATGCGGTGCTCGTTGAAGACGTGGTCGAAGGGGGGTGGGGAACGGCGGGTCAGCTCGTTGAGGGTGAGCAGCTCGGGGTCCACCCGCCACATCCCCGCGAGGTCCCGGACCGCCTCGTCACGCTTCGCCTCGCCGTCGCGCAGCAGCTCGACGGTGCGGTCGACCTCCTTGAGGGCGTCGGGGACGAACCGCCGCTCGTCCGCCGCCAGCAGCAGCTTGGTCACCGTCAGCTTGAACAGCAGATAGGTGACCACGCGGCGCTCGTCCCACAGTCTGCGGGACAGCTCCTCGAGGGCGGCAGGAAGCTCGTTCATGCTCCACCGGTCGGCCGTCGGTCACCGGACTCAAGCAGCGCGGCGTGCGTGGTCCGGACAAGTGGGCGGGGAGTGCTCAAGTCGGCGCCGAGGCGGTCGACGTGCGGAGGGAAGGAGGTTCGCGCGTGCCTGCCATCGACACCACCGGCCACCATCCGGCGACCGATGCCCTGCTGCCCGACGCGGGTGGCACCGGCACGGCAGCCCCGGCCGGCGCGCCCGAGGGCGGCGAGGCCTTCGCCAACGTGCTCGCCAGCTACCTCGACCCGGCCCTTCTGCCCACCATCACGCTCGACGAGATGATCAGCAGCTTCTCCGGCGGCGGCCCTGGGCTCATCGGCGTGGATCAGCTCGGGCTGCTCGGCGCGATGCCGGGCGCGGCGGCCCCCCGGTCGGGGGCGGCGCCGCTGCTCGTCGACGGGGTCGGCGGGGTCGGCGGGAGTGCCGGGGCGGCCACGGGACCGGGCGCGCAGGTGCTCACCGCCGGGGAGCGCTACCTCGGCGTCCCCTACAAGTGGGGGGGCACCGACCCGTCGGTCGGGCTCGACTGCTCGGGGTTCGTCCAGCTGGTGTTCTCCGACCTCGGGGTGCGCCTGCCGCGGGTCAGCATCGATCAGTCGCGGGCGGGCAGTGCGGTGCCGAGCATGGATCAGGCCCAGCCGGGCGACCTCGTGTTCTGGCGCGGCACCGGCTCGCGGCCCAACCACATCGGCATCTATGCGGGCAACGGGCAGTTCCTGCACGCTCCGAGCAGCGGCCAGGTCGTGCGCTACCAGGACATCGCCGACCGCCGGCCGCCCGACGCGATCCGACGCGTGATCACCTGACCCGGCCGTCGAGCCGGCAGGCTGGGGCCGTCCGACCCGTGAGATCGGGGACCCGAGTCCCGGATCCGACCGCCTATGCTGGCGGTGGACGGGGGCATCGGTGCATGACCGGCTGGTGTGCCCGGCAGGTGCGAGGAGTCCCAGCGTGGCCAAGGTGCTCGCCGTCGATGACGAGCCCCAGATCCTCACGGCCCTGAGCCGTGGGCTCTCCCGCGTCGGTCATGAGGTGATCGTCGCCCGCGACGCCCACGACGGGCTCGCCGCGGCGGCGGCTGCCGCGCCCGACGTGATCCTGCTCGACCTGCGCCTGCCCGACCTCGACGGCATCGAGGTGGTACGCCGGCTGCGGACCTGGACCCAGGTCCCGATCCTGCTGCTGTCGGGGGCCGGGACCGAGCGCGCGCGGGTCGCCGCGCTGGACGCCGGCGCCGATGACTTCATCGACAAGCCGTTCTCGATGGAGGAGCTGCGCGCCCGGCTCGGTGCCGCACTGCGGCGCTCCGCGGCGGTGGCCGTGCCGGCGGCCGACACCGACGATGGCCGCGTGACGTGCGGCGAGCTGGTCGTGGACCTCACCGCCCGCGAGCTGCGCCGTGACGGCGAGCCGGTGCGGCTCACACCCACCCAGTGGCGGCTGCTCGAGGCGCTGGTGCGCCACCCCGGCAAGCTGCTGACCTACTCGAC
>SKJO01000433.1 GCA_007121975.1 Nitriliruptoraceae bacterium
CTTCTACCCCGGACCCTCCCGCGTGCACCTGGCGATGTTCCCGCCCAAGGAGCGCTGGGACGACTGGGTCGAGCTCGACACCACCGCCTGGCCCGAGCGGGTCGAACGCCGCTATCTGCTGGTGCCCACCACCTGCTTCAACTGCGAGTCGGCCTGTGGGCTGCTCGCCTACGTGGACCGCGACACGCTCGAGGTCCGCAAGTTCGAGGGCAACCCCGAGTCGCCCGGCTCGCGCGGCCGCAACTGCGCCAAGGGGCCGGCGGTCATCAACCAGGTCACCGACCCCGACCGGATCCTGCATCCGATGAAGCGGGTGGGGCAGCGCGGCTCGGGGCAGTGGGAACGCATCAGCTGGGACGAGGCGCTGGACACCCTGGCCGAGCGCATCCGCCGGGCGATCACCAACGACCGCGCCAACGAGGTGATGTACCACGTCGGGCGGCCCGGCGAGGACGGGTTCACCGAGCGGGTGCTGGCCGCGTGGGGGGTTGACGGGCACAACTCGCACACCAACGTGTGCTCCTCGGGCGGGCGGGCCGGCTACCAGCTGTGGATGGGTATCGACCGGCCGAGCCCCGACCACGCCAACGCCGAGGTGATCCTGCTGATCTCGGCCCACCTCGAGACCGGCCACTACTTCAACCCGCACGCCCAGCGCATCACCGAGGCCCGGGCCCGCGGCGCGAAGCTGATCGTGCTCGACGTGCGGCTGTCCAACACCGCCACCCACGCGGACCACTGGCTGGCGCCCTACCCGGGCAGCGAGCCGGCGATCTGCCTGGCGATCGCCAACCACCTGATCCGCACCGGACGCTACGACCGCGACTTCGTGCGCCGGTGGTGGAACTGGCGTGAGTACCTGATCGAGGTGCACCCGGACCGTGAGCCCACCTTCGAGGTGTTCGAAGCGGTCCTGTGCGAGGTCTACGCCGACTACACCTTCGCGTTCGCCGAGGCCGAGTCGGGCGTGCCCGCCGAGCGGCTCGAGCAGGTCGCCGAGGTGGTGGCCGGCGCCGGCACCCGCCTGTCGACCCACAACTGGCGCTCAGCGGCGGCCGGCAACGAGGGCGGCTGGCAGGTCTCGCGCACCCTGTTCCTGCTCAACGCGCTGCTCGGGGCGGTGGCCGTACCCGGCAGCACCTATCCCAACGCCTGGAACAAGTTCGTCGCCGAACCCATCCACCTGCCTCCGCACCCGGCGGCGTGGAACGAGCTGACCTACCCGCTGGAGTACCCGCTGGCCCAGAACGAGCTCAGCTTCCTGCTGCCCCACTTCATCGACGAGGGGCGCGGGCGTATCGACACCTACTTCACGCGGGTCTACAACCCGGTGTGGACCAACCCGGACGGCTTCAGCTGGATCGAGTTGCTCTCCGACGAGACCCGGGTTGGGCTGCACGCGGCCCTGACCCCGACCTGGAACGAGACCGCCTACTTCGCCGACCTCGTGCTGCCGATGGGCCTGTCCTCCGAACGCCACGACATCACCAGCTACGAGCAGTACGACGGGCAGTGGATCGCGCTGCGCCAGCCGGTGCTGCGCGCCGCCCGCGAACGGCTCGGCGAGACGATCACCGACACCCGCGAGGTCAACCCCGGCGAGGTGTGGGAGGAGAACGAGTTCTGGATCGAGCTGTCCTGGCGCATCGACCCCGACGGTGAGCTCGGCATCCGCCGCTACTTCGAGTCGCGCGAGCACCCCGGCGAGAAACTCGGCGTCGACGAGTACTACGGCTGGATGTTCGAGCACTCGGTGCCAGGCCTGGCCGAGACCGCCGCCGCCGAGGGCATGAGCGCGCTCGAGTACATCCGCCGCATCGGCAGCTTCGAGGTGGCGCGGGGCATCGGCCCACTGCACGAGACGCCGGTCGACCCCGCCGAGCTCGCCACCGACGTGGTGACCGACGCCCGTGGCCGCGTGTACTCCCGCGACCCCGCCCCGCCCAAGGTCAACTACGCGCCGACGGGTGCGCCCGATCCGGATGCGATGGGCCGCCGGGCGGTCGGCGTGGAGGTCGACGGGCAGGTCCTGCGCGGCTTTCCGACCCCGTCGGGCCGGCTCGAGTTCTTCTCGCGCACGCTGGTCGACTGGGGTTGGGGCGAGCACGCCATCCCGACCTACCTGCACAGCCACGTGCACCCCGAAGCACTCGAGGACGGCCAGGTGCCGCTGATCTCGACCTTCCGGCTGCCGACCCAGATCCACACCCGCACCGCCAACAGCAAGTGGCTGGACGAGCTGACCCACACCAACCCGCTGTGGATCCACCCGTCGCAGGCCGCCGAGGTCGGCGTCGTGACCGGGGACCTGGTCCGGGTGGAGACCGAGCTCGGCCACTTCGTGGTCAAGGCGTGGGTGACCGAGGGCATCCGTCCCGGGGTGGTGGCCTGCTCGCACCACATGGGCCGGTGGAAGCCGGCCGGGCACGAGCACGCCCATCGGCTCAACACCGCCACCGTCGCGCTCGAACGTGACGGCAGCCGCTGGTCGATGACCACCACCGCCGCGCACGGGGCGTTCACCTCCGCGGATCCCGACACCGCCCGGCTGTGGTGGACGGACGTGGGCGTGCACCAGAACATGACCTTCGGAGTGCACCCCGACCCGCTGTCGGGCATGCACTGCTGGCACCAGGCGGTGCGGGTCCGCCGCGCCGAGCCCGGGGATCAGGCCGGGGACATCGCGGTGGACACCCAGCGCTCCCGCGAGGTGTACAAGGCGTGGCTGGCCAAGACCCGCGACGCCCGGCAGGTCTCGCCCAACGGCGAGCGGCGCCCCCGCTGGCTGATCCGCCCCCTCAAGCCGGTCGCCGACGCCTACCGGATCGACGGTCCGGTGGCGCGGCGCACGTGACGACGCTGCCGTGGTGAGCGCCGAGGCGTCGCGGGGTGAGCTGCTGCGGGCGCTGGCCCGGCTCGTCGACCCTCCCGACCCGGGCCTGGCGCCGGTGGCTGAGGCGCTCGGGCTGCCGCGGGTGCCGAGCTCCGCCGAGCACGGCGAGCTGTTCACCTTCCAGCTGCACCCCTACGCCTCGGTGCACCTCGGGCCCGAGGGCCAGCTCGGCGGGGTCGCCCGCGACCGCGTGGCCGGGTTCCTGCGCGCGGTGGGCGTGCAGCCCCCGACGGCCTGCGACCACCTCGGCGTCCTGCTCGCCGCGGCCGCCGAGCTGCACGACCTCGAGGCGGCAGGCGCCGAGCCGGCCCGCCGGGTACGCACCGCGCTGCTCCACGAGCACCTGCTGCCCTGGGTGCCCCGCCTGCTGGTCCGGGTCGGGGA
>SKJO01000171.1 GCA_007121975.1 Nitriliruptoraceae bacterium
TGGACCGCGCGGCGCTGTACACCGCGGTGCGCCACGCGCAGCAGGCGCTGATCCTCGTCGGGCAGCGAGAGACCCTGCGTGCCGCCGCCCGCACCCACCCGCCGATCCGGCGCCGGACCGGACTGGCGTGGCGGATCTCGTCCGCGCCCGCCCCCGGCACCGAAGACCCGCCATCGCGGCGCCGCGCCCGCACCCCCGACCGCAGGGATCGTCGATCGTGACCGACCGTGCCGAGCTCTACGCCCGACTTCCGCTGCTCGAGAGCGACGGCTGGTGGGTCGAGCTCGCGCGCGCCGCACCCCTTGGCCGGGTGCTCGAGCTCGGGGCAGGCACCGGGCGTTTGACCCGCGCCCTGCTCGGTGCGGGCCTCGAGGTCGAGGCGGTCGAGCAGGACCCCGCCATGCTCAGCGCACTGCGCGCGCTGGACCACCCGCGACTGCAGGTCGTCGAGGCGGACGCCGCCGAGCTCGGCGAAGGCCCGGCAGCCGGGCTGGTGGCGCTGCCGGCGGCCCTGCTCAACGAACTGCCCGACGCGGCCGCCCGCCGCCGGGTCCTGGCCGCAGCCGCCCGCCGCTGCCATCCGCAGGGCCAGCTCGCCCTGCACCTGCTCGGGCCCTGGTGGCTGGTGCGGCTGCCGACCCGCTCGACCGGGAGGCTGCACCCGGCCGACGGCGGTCCTTCGGTGGACGTCACGGTGTCGGGGGCCGAGCTCGACGCGTGGGGTGCGCGGAGCCGGGCGACCCTGTCCTACTGCTTCGCGGACGGCACCGTGCTGCGCGACCAGCTCGACGCGGCGGTGATCTCCCCGACCGAGCTGTGCGGGGTGCTCGATGCCGCCGGGCTCGAGGTGGTGGAGCGCTACGGGTCGGTCCCGCCCGCGCGGCCCTGCATCGACGATGTCGCGTGGCACGTGCTGGCCCGCCCCCGCCCGTGAATCCGCCCCCGGCCGTGAATCCGCCCCCGGCTCAGCTCGGCGGGTCGGCCTCGCCGCCGAGCAGGGGGGCTCCGGCCACGTCGGGCATCACCATCTCGTCGGGCACCATCGCCCACGCCTGCCCGAAGCGGCCCATGTAGGCGAAGATGCCGGCGCCGTCGTTGGACACGATCTGCCCGTTGAGCCACCGGGCCTCGGGCAGGCACACCAGCGCGATCGCCTCGGAGGCGTCCTCGGGGCTGGCGGCGGTTCGCAGCGGGTGGGTCTGCTCCTCGGCGGCCACCAGCTTGGCGTGGAACGGTCCGGTCATGAGCTTGATCGAGTCGGTGTCCACGTAGCCGGGCAGGATCCCGACCGCGGTCACGCCCCGCGGGCCGAGCTCGCAGGCGAGGTAGCGCACGATGGTCTCCATGCCGGCCTTGGCGGCGGCGAGCAGCCCGTGCCCGGGGATGTAGCCCACCGTGTCCGCGCCCGACACCGCCACGATGCGCCCACCGCGCGGCTCGAGCAGCGGGAAGGCGAGTTGGACCATGAGCAGGAAGTGGCGCACCGTGATCGCGAAGGTCTTGTCGATCTGGTGCAGCTTGAGGTCGAGCAGGGGCTTGAACGCGGTGGCGGCGGCGTTGGCGACCAGGACGTCGAGGTGGTCTCCCCGCTCGGTCATCCGTGCGAACAGCGCACGCACGCTGTCCTCGTCGAGCAGGTCGAGGTGCTCCGCGCGGGCGCCGGGTGTGGCGGCCCGGCAGTCGGCGACCACGGCCTCGGCGGCGTCCTGCTGGGCGCGGTAGGTGACGATCACCACCGCCCCCATCCGGGCCAGGCGGCGGGCGGTGGCCGCTCCCAGACCCCGGGAGCCGCCGGTGACCAGGGCGGTGTGCCCCTCGAGTGGCCGGGCAGCGGACATGGGCGGCTCCTTGGCAGGCGGGGGAGCCAAGCCTGCCACAGCCGCAGATCGGAACGGAAAACGACGATCCGTTCCGGCCGGGTGGCAGCGGAACGGATCGCGGTCGGGTGCCGGGGGTCCGGCGACGCGTGGTCAGGCGGCTGGTGGCTGTTCGCCGGGCGGGGTCTGCGCCACCTCGGCGATCAGCTCCCGCCAGTCGGGCAGCAGCAGCTGCAGCGTGCTGATGCGCACCCCACGCTCGAGCAGACGGCGAAGGACGAGCTCACGGTTGCTGTGGGGATCCACCGGGACCTCCCCGCGGTCGGTCGGGTTGCCGTCACCGGGCAGCTCGATCACGGCGGTCGCGCGGGTGCGCTCCGGGGCGAGGGTCTCGTAGCCGCCCATGATCGGGGCTCCTGCGGTTGGTTTCGGGACTGTGCTCCCCCTATCGGCAGCCGCTGGGGCGGGCTTGACGGCCAGGCGCTGAGGTCGGGTGACAACCGTCCGGGAGGACCGACTATCTTCGCCGCCGTGAGCGACCTGCTGACCGGCTATGACCGCGGTGGCCTCTTCGACGAGGTCTTCGCCTCCGACGGCGTGGTCCGGCCGCACTACCTCGAGTTGGTGCGCCGGGTCCGGGACCTGACCGCCGGCGACCTCGAGCACCGCGAGCAGATCCGCGACGCGATCTTCCGGACCCAGGGCATCACCTTCACGGTCTACGGCGACGACGACGGGGTCGAGCGCACCTTCCCGCTCGACCTGCTGCCCCGCATCATCCCCGCCGAGGAGTGGGACGTCATCGAGCGCGGCGTGGTGCAGCGGGTCACGGCGCTGAACCGCTTCCTCGACGACCTGTACGTCGGGGAGCAGGCAGCCGTGCACGAGGGTGTGGTGCCGCGCTGGCTGGTGCACACCGCCGAGGGGTTCCGCCGCGAGGCGTTCGGCATCCCCATGCCCCACGGCGCCCGCTGCCTGGTGTCGGGCGTGGACCTGGTGCGCGACGCGCAGGGCACCTACCGCGTGCTCGAGGACAACCTGCGCAATCCCTCGGGCATCTCCTACGTGCTCGAGAACCGCGCCGCGATGACCCGGGTGCTCCCCCGCGCCTTCGCCGCCCAGCGGGTGCGTCCCGTCGACCACTACGGCCCGATGCTGCTGCGGGCGCTGCGCTCGGTCGCGCCGCCGGCGGCCGGGGATCAGCCCGTCGCGGTCGTGCTCACCCCCGGGGCCTACAACGCCGCCTACTTCGAGCACGCCTTCCTCGCCCGTCAGATGGGCATCGAGCTGGTCGAGGGCCGTGACCTGGTGGTCGACGAGCACGTGGTGTCGATGCGCACCACCGCCGGGCTGCAGCGCGTGGACGTGATCTACCGCCGCATCGACGACGACTTCCTCGACCCGGTGGTGTTCCGGCCCGACTCGTTGCTGGGCGTGCCCGGCCTGCTCTCGGCCGCCCGGGCCGGCAACGTCACCATCGTCAACGCGGTCGGCAACGGGGTCGCCGACGACAAGGCGGTGTACGCCTTCGTGCCCGACCTGATCCGCTACTACCTCGGCGAGGAGCCGGTCCTTCCCAACGTCACCACCTACCTGCTGTGGGATCCCGAGCAGCGCGCCGAGGTGCTCGATCGGCTCGACGAGTTGGTCGTCAAGCCGGTTGCGGCCTCGGGCGGCTACGGACTGGTGATCGGTCCCCACGCCGAGGACGGTGAACTCGCGGCGCTGCGCACGCGCATCGAGGCCGACCCGCGTGGCTTCATCGCCCAGGAGGTCGTGGCCCTGTCCCGCCACCCCACCCTGGTCAATGGCCACATCGAGGGCCGCCACGTCGACCTGCGCCCGTTCGCGATCGCCGGCGAGCGGGTCGAGGTGATCCCCGGGGGCTTGACCCGGGTGGCGCTGCGCCGCGGCTCGTTGGTGGTCAACTCGTCCCAGGGTGGGGGGTCGAAGGACACCTGGGTGCTCGGCGCGGACCCTGCGGTCAACGGAGGCTGACGTGCTCGCCCGACTCGCCGAGAACCTGTTCGCCGCCGGTCGCGACATCGAGCGCACCGAGGCGACCGCCCGGATGGTCGACATCACCTACCACAGCCTGCTCGAGTCGCCCTCCGGCGAACGCAGCGATTCCTGGGGTCAGCTCCACGAGGTGCTGGGCATCGCCGCGCAGTCCGACGCCGACCCGCTGGCCCGGCTCGTCCTCGACCGCAGCGAGCCGGGCTCGGTGCTGGCCTCGGTCACCCGCGCGCGCGAGCACGTGCGCTCGGTGCGTGAGCTGGTCTCCACCGAGCTGTGGGAGGTCATCAACGACCTGCACCTGACCCTGGCGACCTCCGGGTTGGCCCGGGAGGTGGGCGAGCAGCCCTACCACCTGCTGGCCGGGGTGCGGCGCGCCTGCCTGACGATCTACGGGGTGGCCAGCGACACCATGCCGCGCGATGACGCCTGGCGGTTCCTGGCGCTCGGCCGGGTGCTCGAGCGGGCCGCGATGACCTGCCGGCTGGTTCAGGTCCACCACCAGCGCCTCGAGCAGCTCTCCGGGCCCTCGCAGCGGCTGGGCTTCGGCACGGAGGCGGCGGCGCTCGAACCCGGCCCCGGCGACTTCCACCAGTGGGTCACCGTGCTCAAGAGCGCCGCGGCGCTCGAGGCGTACCGGCGGCGCTACCCCGCGTCGATGGACCCCGCCGACGTCGTCGAGTTCCTCCTGCTCGAACCCGACCTGCCGCGCAGCGTGGCGTTCTGCCTGACCGGCGCCCGCATCCAGCTCGAGGCACTGGCCGCCGGGCGGCGCAGCCGGGCCGTGCGGGAGGTCGGACGCGCCAGCGCGTCGCTGACCTACCGCGACGTCAGCGAGTTGTTCGCGATGGGCCTGGCCCCGTTCCTGCTCGACATCCAGGCGCGCATGCAGCGGGTGGACGCCGCCATCGCCGGGGAGTTCTTCCGCCACCATCCCAGCGGGGCGCTGCACGCCATCGCCCGGCCCTGACCCCACCGAGCGGAGCGCTGCCGTGCGGCTCGACATCCACTACCGGACCCGCTTCGCCTACGCGGGCCACGTCAGCGAGTCCCAGAACGAGCTGCGGGCCTGCCCCGCGATCGACGACCGGCAGCAGCTGGTGCACTACGACGTGCGCACCACCCCCTCGGCCCGGGTGTCGTGGTACCTCGACTACTGGGGCACCCGCGTGGACACCTTCGGCATCCGCCTGCCCCACACCGCCCTCGAGGTCGTCGCCGAAGGCACGGTCGACACGGTCGTCCCCGAGCCGGTCGAGGCCCGCCCCCCGCGCGCGGCCCTCGACGATCCGGCGTTCCGTGACGAGCACCTCGAGCTGCTCCAGCCCTCCCCGCACGTCGCGCTCACCGCCACCGTCGCCGAGGTCGCCCACCGCCACGCCGGGCAGGCCGCCGACGACGTGGTGGCCCTCGCACACGCCGTGCACGAAGGTCTTGCGGCGCTCGAGTACGCCCCGGGGGCGACCTACGTCGGCGTCCCGGTCGACGAGGTGCTGCGCGCCGGCGGCGGGGTGTGCCAGGACTTCGCCCACGTGGCGGTGGCGATGTACCGCACCCTGGGGGTTCCGGCGAGGTACGTGTCGGGCTACCTGTTCACGGGGGATGACGCGACCGGCGCGGACACCGACAGCGACGAGGTCGAGGTGCAGACCCACGCCTGGGTCGAGGTGGCGGTCCCCGGTCACGGGTGGTACGCGCTGGACCCGACCAACCGTCAGCAGGTCGGGGAGCGGCACGTGACCATCGGTCGGGGTCGTGACTACGACGACGTCGCACCGCTGCGCGGGGTCTTTCTGGGCCCGCCCGAGCACGACCTCGAGGTGGACGTTCGGTTGCGTCGACTGGCGGTCGGCGCCCCCGCCGCGGCCGGGATCGGCCGCGAGCCGTCGCGCGCCACGCTCGTCGCGCGGCAGCGCGCCCAGCAGCAGCAGTAGCGCTGCTCAGCCCCGTGCGCGGTAGGCGGCGGCCAGCGGCCACAGGGTGGCCTCGGCCTGCTCGCGGCCCAGCGACAGCGGCTGGATGACCGGGACCGTGACCCCGGCCTCGACATAGGCGGCGACCTTGTCGGCGACCTGCTCGGCGGTGCCGAGGCAGAACAGCTCGTCGACCAGGTCATCGCTGAGCGCCGCGGCCATCGCCGCGCGGTCCCCGGCCGCGTCCAGCACCCCCTGTGCCTCGGCCTCGTAGCCCATCCAGCGGTAGAAGCGGTTGTAGACGCTGGTCGCGAGGTAGGGCGCGAACACGGCCTTGACCAGCTGTCGGGCGGCGGGCACGTCGTCGGTGACCGCGCAGAACAGCCGGGCGACCACCGCGAAGTCCTGTTCCAGCACGCCGCCGGCCCCCTCGGTGACCTGGGCGAGCACCTGGGGCACGTGCCGGGGTGCGAGCTGGTTGAGGCAGACGCCGTCGACGCCGAGTTCCCCGACCATCCGACACGAGCGCGGGTTGAGTGCCCCGAGCACCAGCGGCACCCGCCCGCCTGGGGGGGTGGCGTGCGGCTTGTACCCGTCGATCCGGACCACCTCGCCCGCGAAGTTGGCGCGCTGGCCGGCGAGCAGGGGCTGCAGCGCGGCCACGGTCTCGCGCACCGTGGTCAGTGGCCGGTCGAAGGCCTGGCCGGCCCAGCGACCGACGATGACCTCCGAGGACGCGCCGATGCCCAGCGTGAAGCGACCACCGGACAGCTCCGCCAGCGACACCGCGCTCATCCCCAGCACCATCGGGGTGCGGGTCTGGGCCGGGACCACCGCCACGCCGAGGTCGAGATCGGTGTGCACGGCCAGCGCCCCGAGCGTCGTGAACGCGTCGGGACCGTTGACCTCGGCGGCCCACACCGCGGTATAGCCGTGGTCCCGGGCCTCACCGGCCAGGTCGATCGCGGCGCGTGCGTCGACGCCGGTCAGCGGCAGGCTCAGGGCCAGGGGCGGGAACGGTGCCGGGACGCTCACGACGGACTCCAGCGGTGGGGGTGCGGCGGGACGGGTGACGGGCAGCGTAGGCTTGGACGGCCGGGGATCCTCGTTCGATCCCGAGGAACCCCTCGGCACGACACCGGAGGAGCACGGGTGCGAGAGCGGCGCAGGCGCCAGGAGGACCCCGCCGATGCGCGGCTCGGGGCCTGGTTGCCGGCGCCGGGCACGGTGGTCACCGTCGGCGGCGAGCCGTGGTCGCGGACCTGGGCCTCACGGGTGGAGCACCGCGAGGGCAACGCCGTGATCGTGGTGGCACCGACCCGACCCCGCGGCGAGCCGATCGACGCCGAGCCGGGCACGCCGATCGTGCTGGGCTGGGCAACCGACCAGGGCTACCTCGAGGCCGAAGGGGTGCTGACCGGCACCGCGGTCGACGTGGTGCTGACCTGGGAGGTCGACGCCAGCAAGGTGCGCCGACAGCAGCGCCGCCGGGCGTTCCGCCTGCCGGTCGCGCTGCCGGTCGCGGTCGCTCCGCGCGTGACGCCGTCGGGACCGGTGCCGGTGCCTCGAGGACCGGTGCAGGGCGAGACGCTCGACGTCAGTGAGGTCGGCATCCGCTGCCTGCTGCCCCGGTCCGAGGCTCCCGAGGTCGGTGACCGCGCCGAGTTGAGCGTGGGCATCCCCGACGAACCACCCCTGCTCACGGTCGTCGAGGTGGTGTGGCGCCGCCGCCACGACGCCGAGTTCGAGGAGTTCGGGCTCACCTTCGTCGACGACGATGCCGAACGTGCCGAGCGGCTGCGCCGGTTCGTGTTCGCCGAGCAGCTCGAGCGGCGCGCCGGTCGTGGCCGCGCCTACTCCGCCCGCCGCGATCAGCGCGACTGACCTGCGGGCGGGTCGGATCGGGTCGGGGTCGGATCGGGTCGGGTCGGATCGGGTCGGGTTGCGGGATCGACGGTGGGCCCGTAATATCTCAACCCAAAGGTTGAGAAAACCAGGGAGGCCGATGGTGACCGCGACCCGCGATCAGGAGCAGACCGGCACGCCGGTCGCGCCGTCGCTGGTCGCCCTGCTCGGTGAGCAGCGTGCCGAGCTCGTTCAGCAGCTGCGCCGTCGGGAGCACGCCACCGTGGCCGAGCTCGCCACCCACCTCGGCATCTCCGAGGTCGCGACCCGCCGCCACCTCGGCGTCCTGATCGACGACGGGCTGGTGACCACGCGCACGGTGGCGCAGGGCCGGGGTCGACCCGCCGCGCACTACCTGCTCACCGACGCCGCCGGCGCCCTGTTCCCGCAGCGCTACGATGCCCTCGCGGCCGAGATGCTGGCGTTCCTGACCGACGCCCATGGCCGTGACGGACTCCGCTCGTTCCTGCGGTGGCGGATGCAGCGCGAGGTCGAGGCCTTGCGCGACGCGGTCACCGCAGAGCAGCTCCACGACCGGGTCGCGCAGCTGGCGGCGGCACTGACCGACGCCGGCTTCGACGCGACCGTCGCTTCCGACGGCGAGGGCTTCGCGCTCCGCCAGCAGCACTGCACCATCGAGGGCATCGCCCGCGAGCACCCCGAGGTCTGCGCCTATGAAGCGGCGTCGTTCTCGACCGTGCTCGGACGCGATGTCGTGCTCTCCCGGCGTGAGACGCTCGCCGAGGGCGGGCACGCCTGCGTCTGCCACATCCGTGCCCGCACCTCGGCCACCTTCGACCCGAGTACCACCCCCTCCGACCCGAGTACCACCACGGCCACGAACCCGACGGCCGCGAGCCCGAGTTCCCCGCCCCCGCAAGGAGTCCACCAGTGAGCCAGACCGAGATCGCCCTGCCAGAGGTCAGCGAAGCCCGGGCCAACCAGGACAAGGTCGCCCAGGACCTCGCGGACTACAAGTTCGGCTGGTCGGACAGCGACGAGGGCTATGCCTTCACCTCCGGCCGCGGCCTGACTCGCGAGACCGTCGCTGCCATCAGCGAGCGCAAGGGCGAGCCCGCCTGGATGCGCGACCTGCGGCTGCGCGCGTTCGCCGCGTACGAGCGCCGGCCGATGCCCAACTGGGGCGGCCCGGCGCTGGCCGACATCAAGTTCGACGACATCTTCTACTACGTGGAGGCGTCCGAGGGGCAGGCGGACTCGTGGGAGACGCTGCCGCCCGAGATCCTCGAGACCTACGAGAAGCTCGGCATCCCCCAGGCTGAGCGTGAGCGCCTGATCGCCGGGGTCGCCGCGCAGTACGAGTCGACCGTGCTCTACCACAAGGTGCGTGAGGACCTCGAGCAGGAGGGGGTGATCTTCCTCGACACCGACGCGGGGCTCGCCGAGCACGAGGACATCTTCCGCAAGCACTTCGCGACCGTCATCCCGCCCAACGACAACAAGTTCGCCGCGCTCAACACCGCGGTGTGGTCGGGTGGCTCGTTCATCGTGATCCCCGAGGGGGTCAAGGTCGACATCCCCCTGCAGGCCTACTTCCGCATCAACAAGCAGAACATGGGCCAGTTCGAGCGCACGCTGATCATCGCGGAGCCCGGGTCCTACGTGCACTACGTCGAGGGCTGCACCGCACCGATCTACTCCTCGGACTCGCTGCACTCCGCGGTCGTCGAGATCATCGTCAAGGAGGGCGCCCGGGTCCGTTACACGACCATCCAGAACTGGTCGAACAACGTCTACAACCTGGTGACCAAGCGGGCCACCGCGGGCAAGAACGCCACCATGGAGTGGATCGACGGCAACATCGGTTCGAAGCTGACCATGAAGTACCCGGCGGTGTGGCTCACCGGCGAAGGCGCCAAGGGCGAGGTGCTCTCGGTCGCCTACGCCAACGACGGCCAGCACCAGGACGCCGGCGCCAAGATGGTCCACGCCGCGCCCTACACGACCTCCAACATCCTGTCCAAGTCGATCTCCAAGGGTGAGGGCCGCACCTCCTACCGCGGGCTGGTCGCCATCCACGAAGGCGCCCACCACTCCCGCGCGGCGGTCAAGTGCGACGCGCTGATGCTCGACGACACCTCCCGGTCGGACACCTACCCGTACATGGAGATCGAGCAGGACGACGCCACCATCGAGCACGAGGCGACCGTCTCCAAGCTCTCGGATGACCAGCTGTTCTACATGCAGCAGCGGGGCATCGAAGAGGACGAGGCCACCGCCATGATCGTGCGCGGCTTCATCGAGCCCATCGCCCGCGAGCTGCCGATGGAGTACGCCGTCGAGCTCAACCGGCTCATGGCCATCGAGATGGAGGGCGCGATCGGCTGACGCTCCCGCCAAGCTCGTCGCGCCCCGCCGAGCCGCGGGGCGCGACCAGCGCCGGGGCCTGGTTCGATCCCAACCCCTGAAGCCACCACCCGTCACCCAGCCACAGGACCCCTCCCGTGACCCTCGACGCCCTCACCGACGCCGGCCTCGTTGCCCTCAGCGACGTGGCCGGTGACCCGACCTGGCTGCGTGAGCAGCGCCTGAGCGCCCTCGCGCGTACCCGTGACCAGGCCTGGCCCGACAGCCGCCGTGACGAGTTCTGGCGCTCGACGCCGTTCACCAAGCGCTTCGACGTCCACGTACCGATCGTGGGCGCCGAGGCCCAGAGCAACGAGCCCGCCACCCCACCCGCGTCCGTGGTCGAGGACCTCGAGGTCGAGGCGGCGCTCGCCCGGGTGGTCGACGGCCGGCTCGTCGAGGTGCTGCTGCCCGCGGCGATGCACGCGGCGGGGGTGATCGTCACCGACCTGGCCACCGCGGCCCGCGACCACGAGGATCTGGTCCGGCCCCACCTCGGAGCGCTGACCACCTCCGGGTCGGGCAGCGGCGCCGACGACGACCGCACCATCACCGTCAGCGACGCCGCCTGGACCGGCGGCGTGTTCGTGCACGTGCCGGCCGAGGTGGAGCTCAGCGCCCCGATCTCGGTCCATGTGCACGCCACCGCCCCGGGTGCGCACCTGCCCCGGGTGCTCGCCGTCATCGGCCACCACGCATCCGCGTCGCTGTACCTCGAGCACACCTCCTCGGGCATCGACCACCCGACCCTGGTCAACGAGGTCGTCGAGATCGTCGCCCAGGACGCGTCCCGCGTGCAGGTGGCCTCGTTGCAGGAGTGGGGCGACGAGGTCGCGCACCTGTCGCTGCAGAAGGCCGCGGTGCACCGCGACGCCGAGGTCGCCCACCTGTCGGTGACCACCGGCGGCGCCACCGTACGGCTGCGGCCCGAGTTCGACCTGCTCGGTCCGGGCGGTCGCGTGCGGCCGCTGGGCATCTACTTCGCCGACGAGGGCCAATGGTTCGACCTGCAGCCCTACGTGCGCCACCTCGCGCCGCGGGCCTCCTCCGACGTGCTGTTCAAGGGCGCCCTGCAGGGCCGCAGCCGCACCGTGTTCCGCGGCAACGTGTTCGTGCACCGCGACGCGGTGGGCACCGACACCGACGAGAACAACCGCACCCTGATCCTCACCGAGGGCGCCCGTGCGGACGCCACCCCCTTCCTCGAGATCGAGTGCTCGGACATCACCGCCGGGCACGGCTCGGCGACCGGCCAGATCGACGCGCGCTACCTGTACTACCTGCAGTCGCGCGGGATCCGCCGGGCTGACGCGCTGCGCCTGATCGTGCACGGCTTCTTCCGCGAGGTGCTCAGCGAGATCGACCTGCCCGGCATCGAGGCCCGCGCCGCCGCACACATCGAGCGCGAGATCGCCAACGCCGACCTCGAGGCCATCACCATCGACGACGCCGCCCTGCGCGAGCGCGACGAGGAGGAGTGAACACCGTGCCCCCGACCGATGTCACCGCCCTCGACGACCTCGAGCCCGGTGTTCCCCACCGCGTGGACGTGGATGGCGTGCCGGTGTGCCTGGTCCGCGTCGACGACACCACCGTCAAGGCCGTGCACGACACCTGCTCACACCAGGAATGGTCCCTGGCCGACGGCGGGTTGGTGTTCGGCAACGGCGTCGAGTGCAGCCTGCACGGCTCGACCTTCGACCTGGATTCCGGCGCGCCCGAGTCGCTGCCGGCGGTGCGGGCCGTGCCGGTCTTCCCGGTCACCGTCACCGACGGCCGGGTCCTCATCGACGTCACCGCCCCCACCAACGATGCGCCGTTCCCCGAGCACTGAACCCTCCCACCCGCCCCGGAGATCCCCACACCATGGCTGACCTCGAGATCCGCGACCTGACCGTCGAAGCCGACGGCACCGAGATCCTGCGTGGCGTCACGCTCGACCTCGACCTCGGCCGCACCATCGCCCTGATGGGCCCCA
>SKJO01000076.1 GCA_007121975.1 Nitriliruptoraceae bacterium
CAACCGGACTGCCACGATGTCACTGCCACCGTGATGGTGGTGGAGACTCCGGTCCGGTGGCTGCGCTCGAGGGTCTGACTCGAAACCGGACCGACGCCGTGAGGCTGTCCTGCTCGTGAAGCGTCGGCCCTCGTAGCGCAGCCACCGGTACCGGTACCGAACCTGGCGACGTGACCTCATAGGAGCCTGTTACCCCAGACACCTGGCAGTCTTGTCCGCGCCTGGTCCGGTGCCTCCGATGCTGCAACCACCGGAGACAACATGCACAGGATGACACACCCGCCCCGGCAGGTCACGGGCGGGACACACAGCGATGCCAAGATCCACGTGACCGGCGGGGTGGACAGCCATTCCGAGGTCCACGTCGCGGCAGCGGTATGCACGCTCAGCCACCGACTGCTGGGCGTGGCCAGGTTCGCGACAACCTCAGCCGGCTACGTGCAACTGCTGGTGTGGCTGCGGTCCTTCGGGCTGCTCGACGCAGTCGGGATCGAGGGCACCGGGTCGTATGCGGCCGGTCTGACCCGCTACCTCGCCGGCGAGGACGTCGTGGTGTTCGAGGTCGACCGGCCCGACCGCAAGGCCCGCCGCCAGCACGGCAAGTCCGACCCCGTCGACGCCGAGGCGGCCGCACGTGCGGTGCTCTCAGGCCGTGCCACAGGCACCCCCAAAAGCCGTGAGGGGATCATCGAGGCGATCAGGGTGCTGCAGGTCGTGTACCGCTCGGCCGTCAAGGACCGCACCGCCGCGAACAACCAGTTCAGCGCGGCCGTAATCAGCGCTCCGGCCCAGATCCGTGAGGAAGTGGAGCAGATCCCGGACCGTCAGCGCATCGCACGTGTCCACCGTTGGCGGGAACGTAGCGGCGACAACCTCACCGACCAGGCGACCCGTCAAGCGCTTCGAGAGCTCGCCTGGCGCAGCAACCTGCTCAGCGAGCAGGCCGCCCGCGTCGAGGCCGAACTCGACGTGCTCACCGAGCAGGCAGCCCCTGCCCTACGCGACCTGGCCGGTGTCGGGGTGCACACCGCCGCGCAGCTGCTCATCACCTTCGGCGGCAACACCGAACGCATCACCAGCGAAGCCGCGTTCGCGCACCTGTGCGGGGCCGCGCCGATCCCGGCCTCATCGGGCAAAACCACCCGCCATCGCCTCAACCGTGGCGGTGACCGGGCGGCCAACAGCGCACTGTGGCGCATCGTGATGGCCCGGCGCCTGTACGACCCACGCACCCGCGCCTACGTCCAACGGCGCCGCGCAGAGGGCCTCTCCGACCGTGAGATCACCCGCTGCCTCAAGCGCTACGTCGCCCGGGACATCTACCGGGCGCTGACCCGCCCGGCTCCGCTCGCGCCCCGCGGCAAGCAGCTACGCCAACTACGCCTCGCCGCCGGCCTGCCCCAACGCGTCGTCGCCAAGCAGTTCGACATCCCCGTCAAGCGCCTCTCACGCATCGAGACCGGCATCACCCGCGACCCCGAAACCCAGACCCGAATCCACGCCTGGCTGACCCAACACCACACCACCCAACACGCCGCTTGACATCCATAGGAGCTTCACCGCTGACCGGATGGCTACGCCACATCCCGGACGACACCGGCCCACCCGATCGGCCAGCACCTCGGACCAGCAGGCGCTGCGATCACCGGCGGGCGGCGACCACAACTCGCGTGCAGCCATCGCCAACGCTAGATACGGTATCGCTTGTTCACTCAACGGTGACGGCACTTGCCGCCTCCCCCGGGAGGACCGCAGGATCCCGTCGCCCGACGCCACCACGCAAGGACTCACCATGCCGCTGGGGACCGCCGCCACGACCACCCTGCCCGTCGGCGACCTCGGTCAGGCAGCCGACGCCTTGCGGGGCTTCGGGTTCCACGACCACCGGGTCGACGCGGACGCTCGCGTCATGACCAAGCCCGGCAACCGGTTTGCCTTTCGCGGCCATCAGCGCCCGCTCGCCGCACGACTCGAGGAGCGCGACGACGGCGTCAAACTCGAGCTTCGCTACGACCAGTGGCTGGTGTTCGACTCCGGCGAGTTGAGCCGCCACGCCAAGCGCATCGCCGACTCGCTGGCGCGCTGAGCACCCGCGCACCGCCTCCGCCCGGTCCACGGGCACCTCGCAGCTCCGGATCACCGCCGCGGAGCAGGACGCTCTCCTCTAGCGCGGGCCCGCCCCCGGACGCACGGTGGGGACAGTGGCGCTTCTCGTCCGTGAGAGGCGTCCACGCGCAGGAAGGAGGCCAAGGTGCGGACATCCCCAGCCGATGTCCAGGAACTGCGCGACACCGTGATGGCGTTCATCGCGGCCATGAATGCTCATGACGTGGACCGGACCCTCGAGTTCTTCGCCGAGGATGCCCGGTGGATCCAACCGTCCGCGGTCGCGGAGGGCAAGCAGGCCATCCGCGACGTGCTCGAGTCGATGTGGGAGAGCACGAACGACATGCACCTCCCGCTCGACGACGTCGAGTTCCTCGTCGGCGCCGACGGCGACAACGCCGCGACGCTCTGGCGCGCGACGATGACGATGACCGGCAACTTCCAGGGATTCGCGCCAACCGGAGGGCGGGCCGAGTTCAAGGGCATGTGCCACTACCGGATGAAGAACGGCAAGATCGCCGAGCACACGTTGATCTACGACGAGATGGCCCTGGCACGCCAGTTCGGGCTGGTGCCAGCGACCGAGTCCCGGTCCTACCGCATGATGACGGCCGTGCAACGGCTCGGACGTCGGCTCAGCCGCAGCTGAGCACCCCGTCACCGCTCGCCGCCGCGGGACCTCACACGACGTGAGACGTCCCGCGGCCCTTGGGAGCTCAGCCCAGCCGCCGGTGGAGCACCGCGAACAGCTCCGGATCGGCGAGGCCGGCACCGACGACCTCGGCGAGGTCAACCTGCTCGCGTGGGAGGGCGGTGGTGTCGGCCGGTCGCCGCCCGACGCTGAGCACCTCGAGGTCCTCGAACCGGCCGTGCACCTGATGGGCGGCGCGGAATCCTGCGAAGCCCCGGCGGGTTGCCCGCAGTCCACCCGCATCAAGCTCAGGAGCACCCCATGCCGCGCGTCCCCACGCACACGCTCGACGATGTCCCGGAGGCCAGCCGCGCGACGCTCACCCGGCTGGCCGGCACCCAGGGCAAGGCCATCAACATCCTGGCATCCATGGCCCATGCGCCCGTGCTGCTCGAACTGTACGACCGCACCGAGCAGCTGCTGCGCGAGCAGTCGTCGCTCGACGAGCCGACCCGCCAGGCGATCCACCTG
>SKJO01000151.1 GCA_007121975.1 Nitriliruptoraceae bacterium
GAGCGCGTCGGCGCACCAATCGCCCGATACCGCGCGCGCATCGCTCGATGAGAGCGGCCCACACCCGCGGCGATCATCAGGACCAGCCGCCGACCAGCCGCGGTGCAGCGTGCAGGCCCGGCTGCCGAACCTCCGGGGGTTCGGCAGCCGTCGCTCCCCGCACCGACTGGATCCCCGATCCCCCGCCACGTTCCCCGCCGCCGGCCCCGCGAACGGCCCGACCCCAACCCACGCGGCGTACCCAGGCAGTCACCGGTGTCCGGCTGCATACGCCGCATCCTCCACGCTGGACCACGCGGCGTACCCAACCGGCCAGTCATGACCGGCTCAGTACGCCACATCCCCGAAGCGCCGGACCAACGCCCGGCAATGCACACCGAGCGCACACCCATCGGCGCAGAACGCACCCAAGCGCTCCCGCCGGAGCGCGTCGGCGCACCAATCGCCCGATACCGCGCGCGCATCGCTCGACGAGAGCGGCCCACACCCACGGCGATCATCAGGACCAGCCACCGACCAGCCGCAGACCAGCCGCCGACCGGACGCAGAGCGGCCGCAGACCAGCCGCCGACCGTCCCTACGGGCTCGTCCACACGCCAGCGGCGTCATTGCCACCAGCACCCACCGCGACCAGTCCGGGTCCGCCGACGGTCACCGCCCACATCCAGCGGCGTCCCTCACCGCCGAAGGCGTCCTCATCGTGAGGGACCCGCGACCAGCTCAGCCCGTCCTCGGAGGTCCACACCGCCGGGTCGCCCTCCGCGCCACCGACGGCGACCAGCCCGGGCCCCGCAGCCTCCACCGCGCGCATCGACTGGCTGTCGGAGCCACCCAGGGCCTGCGGGTCGTGCGCGACCCGCGACCAACTCAGTCCGTCCTCGGAGGTCCATACCGCAGCGGCCTGCTCGGCCTCGTCGAACCCGACGGCGACCAGCCCCGGACCGCCGACGCTGACCCCGGCCATCCACTGCCGCCCCGAACCGCCGAACACCTCCTCGTCGTGCGCGACCCGGGACCATGCCAGGCCGTCGATCGATGTCCACACGGCAGCCGCCGCCCCGTCCTCGCCGACGGCGACCACCCCGGGGCCGCCCGCGGTGACGGCCGACAACTGCACGCTGCCGGGGTCGCTGACCGGCCGGGGGACGTCGCCGAGCGCCAGCGCAGCCTCGGGCCGACGGGCGAACACCGCGTCGTCGTGCGGGACCCGCGTCCAGTCCTGCCCATCGGTCGACGTCCACACGGCCCCCGCGTCGCGCAGGGCGTCGGTTCCGACGGCGACCAGCCCTTGGCCCGCCTCCGTGACCGCGAACATCCCGAGCCCGGCCCCCTCGCTGAGGTCCGTGGAGCCGGGCGCGACGCGCGTCCAGTCCTCACCGTCCGGCGAGGTCCAGGCTGCAGCCGCCAGCCCATCGACCCCCACCGCGACCAGACCGGGCCCACCGGCGGTGACCCCGTACATGGCCTGCCGGCCGTCACCGCCCAGACTCGGCTCATCGTGCGCGACGCGCGACCAGTCGACCCCGTCCGGCGAGGTCCACACCGCCGCAGCATCACGATGCGTGTCGAGCCCGACCGCGATCAGCCCCGGACCGCCGGCGGCCACGTCGAGCATCTGCTGCCGGCCCCGGCCGCCGAAGACCCGCTCGCGGTGCCCGACCCGGGACCAGGTTCGTGCCTCCAGGCGGGTCTCGTCGACGGACGCGGAGCCATCCGGTGCCGGCAGTTCACCACCGCCATCGGAGCAGGCGGCCATGAGCGGCACCAGGACGAGCAGCGCGAGGGCGAGCACGACGACCGCGAGCCGCGCGAACCTCGGATACCGTTCGGGGTGTCCAGTCATCAGCGACGACCGGCCGCGAGCCGGGTGAGATGATCAGCCGCGGTGTCGAACCGGAACTCCTCGACCTCGCTGCGTAACTGCCTGAGCTCGGGCGCGAGCACCGTGCCGGCCACCGCCGCCTCGAAACCCTCGTAGCGCTGCACGGCATCGAACCGGCCGGCTCGCAACAGACCCACCAGTTCCTCGATGTCCGGCATCACCGACGCCCAGTCAACCTGCTCGAGCCCGCTCCCGTCGACCACCCCCGCATCCTGGCCCTCGACGGCAGCCGCCGCAACCGACGCCAGCGCCGCCCGCAGCGCGGCCAGCTCGACGGGCTTGGCCAGGAACGCATCCATCCCGGCCTCGAAGCACCGCGCCCGGTCCTCGGGGAACGCACTGGCTGACAGGGCGATGATCGGCACCCGATCGCCCCCCTCCGCGCGCTCCCAGGAGCGGATCTGCTCGGTCGCCTCCACTCCGTCGAGCACCGGCATGTGCACATCCATCACCACCGCGTCGAAGCGCTCGGCGCACACCTGGGCGACAGCCTGCTCACCATCGGTCGCCACCACCGGATGCATTCCGAGCAACTCGAGCATGGCCCCGACGATGATCCGGTTGTCTTCGCGGTCCTCGACCAGGAGCACCCGACCCGAGATCGGTGCGGGGTCCGTTCCGCCACCGTCCCCCGCTGCCTGCACCGTGCCGGCACCGTGTTCACCATCGACCCGCTTCATCGGCACCTCGAACCGGAAGCGTGCCCCTTCGCCGAGCTCACCCGCGACCTCGACTCCGCCTCCCATCGCCTGCGCCAAGCTGCGCACGATCGACAAGCCCAGCCCCGTCCCCTCGAACCGCCGGGTGGACGAGTCGTCCAGTTGCCGGAACGGGACGAACAGTTGCTCGGCCTGCTCGTCGGACAGCCCGATCCCCGTGTCCCACACCGTGAACGCGACCATTGCCTGCCCTTCCGACTCGTGTGCCACACCTGCCTCGACTCCGACCTCACCCTGCTCGGTGAACTTCACCGCGTTGTCCACGAGGTTGGACAGCATCTGGCGCAGGCGGTGGGGGTCCCCGACGAAGCGCTCATCGGCCGCACCGTCCCACCGTACGCAGAACCCCAGGCCCCGGCCACGCGCACGTCCTCCGTACAGATCATCGACCTCCGCCAGCAGTCGGGCCGGCGCCACGACGCCCTGCTCGAGGCGCAACCCACCCGCCTCGATCCGTGACAGGTCGAGCACGTCGTTGAGCAACGCCAGCAGCGACCGCCCGGACTGCAGGATGGTGTGCGCGTAGTCCTGCAGCCGCCGCTCGTCGACGGGACCCGCCAGCAGCAGCTGCGCCATCCCCAGGATCCCGTTCATCGGTGTGCGGATCTCGTGCGACATCGTGGCCAGGAACCGGCTCTTGGCCACGCTTGCTGCCTCGGC
>SKJO01000432.1 GCA_007121975.1 Nitriliruptoraceae bacterium
CGCTGCGCCGGGACGAGAACAAGGCCTACGCGCTGCGGCGGGCTTCCATCTCCAAGCAGCCCAGCGGCATGTGGTCGTTGCATGCGGAGCTCGATCCGGTCAACGGCGAGCTCGTCTCGACCGCGATCCGCGCCTTCATGACCCCCGATGACAAGGGCACGCCGCCCGAGCAGTGTCGTTCCACGGAGAAGCGCACGGCCGATGGCCTGGTCGAGGTGGCCTCCAGGGCGCTGAACGCGGGAACGACGACCAAGGGTGGGGTGCGCCCGCACATCTCGGTCGTGGTGATGGCCGAGCAGGAGGGTTGCCGGACGGCCTCGCATGGTGGCGGCCCGATGGCGTCGCAGGGTGGCGGCCCGATGGCGTCGCAGGGTGGCGGCCCGATGGCTTTGCAGGGTCGCGGACCGGCAGGTGCCTGCGACGACGGGCGCGGCGGACGGTCCTGTGGAGGGTCCGATGATGGCTGCGGTTGCGCAGCGGGCAGCGGCGGTCTGGTCCGCCGGGGCCCGCACAGCCTCGGGATCACGGGGTCCGGCACCGTGCTGTCGCCGGAGGCGACCTCACGCCTCGTCTGCGACTCGGCCCTCTCCCGGATCGTCATGACGGCTTCGTCACAGGTCCTCGACCTCGGCCGGACCACCCGCGACTGGTCCGCGCCCCAGCGCCGAGCGGTGATCGGCCGCGACGGCAGCTGCCGAGGCCCCGGATGCGACCGGCCGCCCGACTGGTGCGACGTGCACCACATCTGGTGGTGGCGCCGTGGCGGGCCGACCGACCTGCACAACGGGATCCTGCTCTGCAGGCTCCACCACCGCATGGTCCACGAGGGTGGTTGGGGCCTGTCGATGGACCGAGACACCGGCCGCGCCATCTTCACCGACCCGCGAGGCAAGGAACACGCCACTCTGCCGCGGGGTGCCCCCACCCTCCTGGGCTGATCCGCCGGGGCCCCGTGCGGTGCCCCGGCCCCGTCGCGCTCCGACCCCACGTGCAGTGCCTGCCACCGTGCGGTGTCCCGGCTCCGCCGCGCTCTGATCCCACCCCCGGCGTCCGTCAACGTGCGGTGGCCAGGCGCCACCGCCCCGGCTCGACCGTTGTCCGATCCCACCCGCGAGAGCCAGGCGCCGCCGCCCCGGCTCAGCCGTTGTCCGATCCCACCCGCGAGAGCCAGGCGCCGCCGCCCCGGCTCAGCCGTTGTCCGATCCCACCCGCGAGAGCCAGGCGCCACTGTGCCCCGGCCCCACCCCTGGTCGACCCGCAGAGCGAGGCCGCCCCTGCGATCCGCCACAAGACCGATCGCCGTTCCGCGACACCGCACGGCTCGTGCCTGGCTGGACGCCACGTGCCGCCACGATGGTGCCACGCGCTGCTGAGCCGACCCGTGCTACGTGTGCGCGACACCCATCGGTGCGACCCGACGGGACGCGCCATCACCGTGATTGCGGGTGCTCCCGCGGTAGCGCCCAGCCGCACATGACGCTCGACGGCGGCGCCGTCGGGAGCAGCGGAGAGCGCCCGCTATGAGCCGGGTGGCACCCCTGGTTCCGCGTCGGTTCGGATGAGGGTGCGCATGCGTGGCTGCGAAGGAGTTTCCGATCATCGAGACCGGTGGCCACCGCGATGTCTGGGCGGGCGGATGCAACGGGCGCGCGCGTGTGGCATCCACGCTCCACATGGGGTCGACGGAGGAAGAGGCTGGGATGACAAAGGGCGCGGCGGACTGGCGGTAGGAAGGTCATGCCCGACACCGTGGGTGTACGACAAGGAGCCCAGGCTCGTGGCAAGCTCGGGTTGGCGCCGTCGCCAGTAGTCCTCGACCACATCGCGTCCGACAGGAAGGCCGGGGTCGTCAGCGACGTCGTCGAGGTATCCGAGCGCTCTCACGATGGCCGCAAGCGACGTGTCATCTGGGCCCAGGCCGTAACGCTGCCGGTAGTACGCGAGTCCTTGCTCGCAGCGGTGCGTCCCTGCACGCTCAATGGCCATGAGGTCGAAGTAGTCGCGCAGTTCACCGCGGTCGCGGACCACCTTGAGCTTGTCAGCCATCAGATCGCGGACACCGGCGACGGGCATCTCGGCGACCACGGTGGGCGTGTCGAGGAGCTGGTGGCTTGCGGCTTCGAGGAACTGCACCTTGGTGCTGTCGAGCAGACCATTGAGCGTGTCGTCGGTAAGCATGGTGACGGTCAGGTCACCGGAGCGCTCCAGTGCGGTTCGGACGCGGTCGGTGTCGAACGGGCGGTCGACGAACACGTCGAGATCGCGGGATACGCGGTGGCCGAGGTGCACAGCCAGTGCGGTGCCGTCGGCCAGGTAGGCGCCGGCGGGAAGCGCTGCGACGACCTTCGGCCACGCCGCGGCGGTGGCGTCGGGCAGGACAGCGCGCAGTTCAGGCGGCAGCATCGGGGGCCTCCTTCGCCCGGCAGGCGCGCAGCCATGCGACGGCGTCAGCCGGCGTGCCGCGGTAGCCCAGCGCCTCCTCGAACGCGGCCGCGGGCAGGTGGCTGACGGCCCAGGCGATGGCTTCGGGGTCCGAAGTCGTCATCGCACGATGGGCAATCACGGTCGCGTCCCGCCGGGGATCTATCTGCCCGGGGTCGGCGTTCCAGAACAGGTGCCACAGATGATCGGGCAACGTGGGCGCGGTAGAGGCGGGCGGATCGGGGAGTCGGATGTGGTGCAGGCAGGGCAGGAGCGCTTGGGTGGCAGGTGCATCGAGGTTCGCGTACCAGAGCGTCATCGCGCGAGAGCGGCCCCGAACGATGCGATGTTCCTCGCGCTGCTGAACGAGGCCCTCTGTTGCGAGTTGGTCAAGGGTCCTCGAGGCCGTCGTGGGCGACAGCCTGGTGGCCGCCCCGACAGCACGTGCAGATGGCAGCCCCCGTGGTGCCCGGACCAAAGCGGTCAGGACAAGCATCTCACCGCGAGATCGGCCCTCCGGAAGGGGAATGCGAACGGACCCATGGGCGTGGGTGAGTTCGTCGACGATGCCGCGAGGCAGCCGCCAGTGCCCGTGGTCATCCTTGTGAGAGGCGACCCGCCCCTCGCGGCACCAGCGAAGCACCGTGGAGGGCGGCAAGCCCAGGAGATCCGCGACCTCTCTGGCGCCAAGAGTGGTGTCCATAATGTGATGGTACCTGACGGGCCGACGTCCCCCGCGTTCGGGCTGCATCCACGTGCTCGCAAGCACTGACCGGCGTCTGGCCGCATATGGCAACGGTCGCACTTCGGCCGATAACGCCCGCTCTCGCAC
>SKJO01000257.1 GCA_007121975.1 Nitriliruptoraceae bacterium
ACCGTTCGGGGGTCACCGACAGCGTGTGTGCCCCGCGTCGGTGGGCGCGGGCCGCCCACAGCGCGGCGAGGTCGCGGTCGCCCTCGAGCACCACCACCTCGACGTCCCCGATCTCCTTGAGCAGGGCGTCGGCACCGCCGCGCAGTTGGGTACGTGACCCGAAACGTCGTGAGCCGACCCGGACCAGCCGACCTGAGCGCTCGTAGCACGCGAACCCGGTCGCCAGACCGAGGTCGACGGCCAGCAGTCGGCCGGGGCTGGTGGGGTGGGGCATGGGGCCTTCGGCAGGGGACGGGTGCACACCGTGGGCGCGGCGGGCACGTAGCCTGCCGGGTCCGGGGCCGCCCCGCCACCGTGGCTACGACCCGTGTCGGCGCCCCGACCGTCCCAGATGCCGTCGAGTGCCGAGGAACCATGCTGCGCGACGCCGATCCCCGCCCCGCCGTCCGCGAGAACCTGACCCGCGACGAGGCGCGCGCCCGCGCCGCGGTCGTCGACGAGGTCGAGACCCGGGTGCACCTCGGGCTCGAGGCCGACGAGGGGCACTTCACCTCCCGCACCGACCTGATCTTCACCACGGCCGAGGACGCGGAGCTGTCCATCGACCTGACCGCGGTCGAGGTCCACGTCGCGCGGCTCGACGGTGAGGACCTGCCCCCGACGGCGGTGCAGCCCACCCGGCTCCGGCTCGGGACGGTCCCGGCTGGCGAGCACCACCTGCACGTCGAGGCCACCATGGCCTACGGCCACGAGGGCAAGGGCCTGCACCGGTTCGTCGATCCGACCGACGACCGGGTCTACCTGCACAGTCAGTTCGAGCCGTTCGACGCCCACACCGTCTACGCCTGCTTCGACCAGCCCGACCTCAAGACCACCTTCGCGCTGCAGGTCGACGCACCGGCGGGCTTCGTCGTGATCTCCAACACCGAGGCCACGAGCCGGCCGGAGGCCGACACCGCCGGCACGTGGCGCTTCGCCACCACCCAACCGATCTCGACCTACCTCACGGCGGTGGTCGCCGGGCACTACCTCGGCGTGCATGACGTCTACGACCGGGGGGACGGCACCGAGCCGCTGCCGCTGGGGCTGTACGTGCGCCGCTCGCTGGCCGAGCACCTCGAGGCCGACGAGCTGTTCGCCCTGACCCGGCAGGGCCTGGCCTACTTCGAGCGCGTGTTCGCGCAGCGCTACCCGTTCCACGGCAGCTACGACCAGCTGTTCGTGCCGGAGTTCGCGGCCGGCGCGATGGAGAACCCCGGCTGCATCACCTTCTCCGAGGCCTACGTGTTCCGCTCGAAGGTCACCGACACGATCCGGGAGCGGCGCGCCGAGACCCTGCTGCACGAGATGGCCCACCTGTGGTTCGGCGACCTGGTCACGATGCGCTGGTGGGACGACCTGTGGCTCAACGAGTCCTTCGCGACCTTCATGTCGGTGCTGGCGCTGACCCAGGCCACCAGCTACCGCGACGCCTGGGTGTCGTTCCTCGACGCCGAGAAGGCCTGGGCCAAGCAGCAGGACCAGCTGCCCTCCACCCACCCGGTGGCCGACGCCATGCCCGACGTGCAGTCGGTGCACCAGAACTTCGATGGCATCACCTACGCCAAGGGGGCGTCGGTGCTGCGCCAGCTGGTCGCGTGGGTCGGTGAGGAGGAGTTCCTCGCCGGCTGCCGCGACTACTTCGCCCGCCACGCCTGGGGCAACACCGAGCTCGCCGACTTCCTCGCCGCCCTCGAGCGCACCAGCGGACGGGAGCTGTCCGCCTGGCGCGACGAGTGGCTGCTGACCACCGGCATCAACGTGCTCACCCCGGAGCTCGAGGTCGACGCCGAGGGCCGTTATGCCCGCGTCGAGGTGGTGCAGAGCTCCCCGCCCCCGCCGTGGACGGATGTCCCCGGCGTGCAGGTGCCCGAGCCGGTCCTGCGCCGCCACCGCGTCGGTATCGGCGTCTACCACCGGGACGGCGATGCGCTGGTACGCACCGACCGGGTCGAGCTCGACCTGCACGGTGAGCGCACGGCGGTACCCGAGCTGGTGGGCCGGCCGGCCGGTGAGCTGCTGCTGGTCAACGATGGCGACCTGACCTACGCCAAGTCCGGGCTGGACGCGGCCTCGTGGACGCTGCTGCGCACCCAGCTGCGGCAGCTGACCGACCCGCTGGCCGAGGCGCTGGTCTGGAGCTCGGCCTGGGACCTGGTGCGCGACGGCGTGCTGCCGGCCCGTGACTTCGTGGCGCTGGTCACCGCCAACCTCACGCTCGACAGCCCCATCGGCGTGGTCCAGCGCCTGCAGCTGCGCGCGGTGGCGGCGGCGGAGCGCTACGCCGATCCGGCCGTGCGCGACCAGTTGGTGCGCGAGCTGCTCGTCGACGCGCACGAGCAGCTGCAGGCCGCGGCGCCCGGCTCCGACCACCAGCTGGCCTGGGTCCGGCACTGGGCGAGCTGCGCCCGGGTCGACGCGGACGCGCTGGCCGACGTGCGCCGGCTGCTGGACGGTGAGCTGACCATCGAGGGGCTGGTCGTCGACACCGACGTGCGCTGGCACCTGGTGGTGCAGCTGGCCCGGGCCGGGGCCGCCGACGATGCGCTGATCGACGCCGAGCTCACCCGCGACGACACCGATCTGGGCCAGCGGCAGGCCGCCACGGCCCGGGCCGCGCGTCCGACGGCCGCCGCCAAGCAGGCGACCTGGGACCGGCTGCTGGGCGACCACAGCCTGTCGCACACGATGTCGCGGCAGCTGTGGGGCGGGTTCGGTCCGCTCGAGCAGGCCGAGGTGCTCGCCCCGTATGCGTCGAGGTACTTCGAGGTCCTCGCTGAGGTGTGGGCGCAGCGCACGCTGGACTGGTCGATCGCGTTCTGCGCGGCGATGTTCCCCCACCATGCGGCCAGCGACGACCTGCTCGAGCGGGTGGATGCCGTGCTCGCGGCCGACGCCCTGCCCGGCGGGGAGGCGCTGCCCGGACCGCTGCGCCGCGTGCTGCTCGAGCAGCGCGACACGCTGGCCCGCATGCTCACCGCCCGGGCCACCGACCGGGCTGCGAGCTGAGCGGTGAGCCGCCCCCGGTTGCGCCTGTGCCTGGACTCCGCCGAGGGCGACCCGGCGCTGGACACCGCGGTCTCGCGCGTGGTGCTCGACCGCGTCGAGGCGGGTGAGCTGCCCGCCACGCTGCGCCTGTCGCGCCCCGCCCGGCTGGTGGCCTTCAGCGCCCGTGACCGTCGCAGCCGGGGGCTGCCGGCTGCCATCGAGGC
>SKJO01000081.1 GCA_007121975.1 Nitriliruptoraceae bacterium
CTCCCCCGCCCAGGCACGCAGCTTCCTCGGCGTCAGCGAGGACGACGTCGAGGTGGCGATCGCCGACACGGTGATGGTCCGCATCCTGCGCCGCGGTGACGAGCAACTCGCGGGCACGATGGACCTGCGCCCGGGCCGGCTGAACCTCGAACTCGACCCCGACCAGGACGGCACCTACCGCGTGAGCCGGGTGGTGGTCGAGACCGAGGACGGCGCGGACCTCGTCATCGAGGAGTGAGCGCGCGGCCCCCGCCCGAAGGCGGGGGCCGCAGCACGACGGTGACGGGCCGGATCAGGCGACCTCGAACCGGTCGAGGTTCATGACCTTGTCCCAGGCAGCCACGAAGTCGTGGACGAACTTCTCCTCGGCGTCCGCACTGGCGTAGACCTCGGAGATCGCCCGCAGCTGCGAGTTGGATCCGAACACCAGGTCCACCCGGGTGGCGGTGTAGCGCACCTCGCCGGTCTCGCGGTCGCGCACCTCGAACAGCTCCTCGCCCTCACCGACCGGCGCCCAGGTGGTGCCCATGTCGAGCAGGTTGACGAAGAAGTCGGTGCTGAGCACCCCGGGCCGGTCGGTGAGCACCCCGTGGCGCTCGTCGCCCGCGTTGACCTCGAGCGCCCGCAGGCCACCGATGAGCACGGTCATCTCCGGGGCGGAGAGCGTCAGCCGGTGCGCCCGGTCGATCAGCAGGTGCTCGGTGGGCACCGGCCCGTCCTTCTGGCGGTAGTTGCGGAAGCCGTCCGTGTCCGGCTCGAGGTAGCTGATCGACTCGACGTCGGTCTGCTCCTGGGTGGCATCCGTGCGTCCCGGCGTGAACGGCACGCTGACCTCGTAGCCGGCCGCCTTGGCCGCCGCCTCGACCCCGGCGCACCCACCGAGCACGATCAGGTCGGCGACCGAGACCCGCTTGCCGTCGGACTGCTCGGCGTTGAACGCCGCCTGCAGTTTCTCGAGCTCCGCGATCACCCCGGCCACGCCCGAGCGGACGTTGACGTCCCACTCGGCCTGCGGCGAGAGCCGGATGCGCGCACCGTTGGCACCGCCGCGCTTGTCGGTGTCGCGGTAGGTGGACGCCGAGGCCCAGGCGGTGGCCACCAGCTGGCGCACCGACAGCCCCGAGGCCAGGATCCGGTCCTTGAGCGCCGCGACGTCGGCGGCGTCGATCAACTCGTGGTCCACGGCCGGGACCGGGTCCTGCCACATCAGCTGCTCGTCGGGCACCAGCGGGCCGAGGTAGCGGGCGACGGGGCCCATGTCGCGGTGCAGCAGCTTGTACCAGGCGCGGGCGAACGCGTCCGCGAGCGCATCGAGGTCGGCGTGGAACCGCTTGGAGATCTCGAGGTAGGCCGGGTCCTTGATCATCGACAGGTCGGTGGTCGCCATCATCGGCGGCACCTTGGTCGAGGGATCGTGCGCCATGGGCACGAGGTCCTCGTCCTTGACGTCGATGGGCGTCCACTGCTTCTTGCCGGCGGGGCTCTCGGTCAGCTCCCACTCGTAGGTGAACAGCAGGTCGAAGTAGCTGTTGTCCCACTCGATGGGGGTCGGGGTCCAGGCACCCTCGAGCCCGCTGGTCACGGCGTGGTCGCCGGTCCCGGGGCCGAAGTCGGTCTTCCAGCCCAGGCCCTGCTCGGTGATCCCCGCTCCCTCGGGCTCACGGCCGACGACGGACTCGGGCGCGGCGCCGTGGGTCTTGCCGAAGGTGTGCCCGCCGGCGATCAGCGCGACGGTCTCCTCGTCGTTCATCGCCATGCGCTTGAAGGTCTCACGCACGTCGTGGGCGGCGGCCACCGGGTCGGGGTTGCCGTTGGGGCCCTCGGGGTTGACGTAGATCAGCCCCATCTGCACCGCGCCGAGCGGACCCTGCAGCTCACGGTCGCCCGCGTAGCGCTCGTCGCCGAGCCACTCGGTCTCCGGCCCCCAGTCGATGTCGTCCTCGGGCGCCCAGATGTCGGCCCGGCCGAAGCCGAACCCGAAGGTCTCGAGCCCCATGGTGTCCAGCGCCCGGTTGCCGGCGAACAGCAGCAGGTCGGCCCAGGACAGCTTGCTGCCGTACTTCTGCTTGATCGGCCACAGCAGCCGACGGGCCTTGTCGAGGTTGGCGTTGTCCGGCCAGCTGTTGAGCGGCGCGAAGCGCTGCGCCCCGGTCCCGCCCCCGCCGCGGCCGTCCGCGACGCGGTAGGTGCCGGCCGCGTGCCACGACATGCGGATGAACAGCGGGCCGTAGTGGCCGTAGTCCGCCGGCCACCAGCCCTGCGAGTCGGTCATCAGCGCGTCGAGGTCGCGGGTGAGCTCGTCCACATCGAGCTGCCCGAACGCCTCGCCGTAGTCGAAGTCCGGACCGAGCGGGTTGGAGCTGGGGTGATGCTGGTGCAGGATCCGCAGGTTGAGCTGGTTGGGCCACCACTTGTCGATCGATGGCCCCTCGTTGCTCGTGCGGGCGCCCGTGATCGGGCACTGGCTCACAGGTTCGGACACGTCAGGCTCCTCGTACTCCAGGACTCAGGCAGTCAGGGTCGGATCGTCGTCATCGCCCCCGACCGTGTCGGACGCCGGATCCGAGCCAGGGGTAGACTGCGTCCAGAATAGCAACTGCTCCAACAGGTTCCCGACCGGAGCCGAGGAGGGTGCGTACCCGTGACTGCGCTCATCGACCGGCTGCGCAGCCGCGGCTGGCGGCTGACCGCCCAGCGCCGCGTCATCGCCGAGACCATGACCGGCGAGCACGTGCACCTGACCGCCGACGAGGTGCTCGAGCAGGCCCGTGCGGCGCTTCCCGAGGTCAGCCGCGCCACGGTCTACAACACCCTCAACGAACTCGTCAGCCTCGGCGAGGTGCTCGAGATCACGCACGACGACGGCCGCAAGCGCTACGACCCCAACGTCGAGGTGCACCACCACCATCTGGTCTGCGTCGACTGCGGGCAGATGCTCGACGTCCACGCCGACGATCCGCCGCTGACCACCGACGAGCGCCACGGCTTCGAGCTGCTCGAGGTGGAGGTCATCTTCCGCGCCCGCTGTCCGCAGTGCGCCGATCGGCCCTGAGCGCGGCGTGCGCCTCACGCAGCGCCGGACCCGCCGGCAGCCCGTGGTGTCGCAGCGCGGCGCGGGTGGCGGCGAGCACCCCGTCGGCATCGGCGTCGCGACCCTCGCTCGACAGCAGCCGCACCAGCCGCACCGCACGCGCCTCGTTCGTCGGGTCGTCGCGCAGCGCGTCGAGCAGGTGGTCGGCCGCACCGGCGA
>SKJO01000031.1 GCA_007121975.1 Nitriliruptoraceae bacterium
CAGGGCGGCGGGACGCGCCGCCGCCAGCTCCACGAGCAGCGCGCCGGTGACGGGGTCGGCGATGGTCAGCATCCGGGCATCCGAACCACGCAGCGTGGACGACGGCGGCGACCCAAGCGCAGCGGGCCCGGGATCGGCGCGGTCACCGTCGGGCACCAGATCCGTGCTCAGCCACGCCCCGGCCAGTGCTTCGCCGTGCTCCACCGGGTCGGGCACCACCTCGGCGTGGCAGAGCAGGATGCGCCGGAAGCAGCGGAAGGTCAGGTCGTCGAGCAGTTGCTCCTCGGCGAGCCGATCCGGGCACCGGGCGGCGAACACCGCCGAACCGTCCGCGCCGAGCTGCGTCGCCGGGGGCGCGGTCACGTCCGCGTCGGCGAGCAGGTCCAGGCCGGCACCGCGGGCCCGGGCCACCACCTCGGTGAGGGTGAACGCCTCGTTGTCCTCGACGAGGTGCTCGAAGTACAGGTAGGCGTCGGAAAGCGACTCGATCACGATCAGCTCGCGCTCGAGCCAGCCCTCGAGCATCCCGACCTGGGCGTGGGCCCGCAGCTCGCCGAGGAAGCGTCGGGCCTCGGCCACCATCCGCGCTGCCGGCCCCGGGGCGACGACCCGGCGCAGCAGGTGGCGCAGCAGCCCACGGGCATGCCAGCCCGGGAGCGCGTTGAAGCTGAGGAAGGCCAGTCCCTCCGGCGCCAGGTGGGTGCGGAAGGCCGCCAGGACCGCCGCCCGCACGTCGTCGGGCACCCACGAGTACAGCCCGTGGCAGACCACGTAGTCGAACCGTCCCCAGTCCGCCGGCAGCTCGCGCACATCGCGGGCCTCGAAGCGCACGTTGGTCAGGCCGAGCGCCTCGGCATCCGCCCGGGCACGGGCGATCTGGGCCACCGACCGGTCGATGCCGACGAACTCGCTGCCGGGCAGCAGCTCGGCCAGCGGCAGCAGGTTGCCACCGAGCGCGCAGCCGAGCTCCAGCACCCGGCAGCTGCTCGCCGGTGCGGGGCCGAGCCCGGCCAGCCGGCCGATCGCGCCGAGCCGGTCGGGGTGCGTGACCGCATGCGGCAGCTCGTCGTACGGGAAGTCGTCGTAGCCGTCCATGCGCTCCCTGCCGCCGGCGTCGAGCGCCTCCACGCTAGGCCACGTCGAGTAGCGTTGGCCCCACGGCGCGGGGAGTGCCGTGGATGCGTGGGAGGCGAGCAGCGTGACGCACGAGCAGCAGCTGGACACCACGGCGAGGGCCATGCTGACGGTACTGGCCGACACCTTCGCCCCGGCGGTGCGTCCGCCGCAGACACAGGCGGACGACCCCACCGGCTTCTGGGGCCGGCGGGCCTGTGACCTCGACGTCGGCGAGCGCCTCGCACACCGCCTGACCGAGCTGCTACGCGCCGAGGAGCTCGCCGAGCTGACCACCCTGCTCGACGCGCTGCGGCGCACCGGCTTCGCACGACTGCCGCAGGCCGGACGCGAGGGCGTGCTCCGGCTGCTGTCAGCGGCATCGGCGGACGCGCGCACCGGACTCGACGGGCTGCGCGGCCTGGCCCTGCAGCTGTTCTACGGGGGGGTCGACGCGACGGGCACGAACCCGAACTGGGCCCAGCTGGGCTACCCGGGACCCCCAGCGATCGACGCCCCCCGACCTCGCCTGGCGAGCATCACCCCGTCGGAGCAGACCGACACGCTCACCGCCGACGTGGTGATCGTTGGCTCGGGCTCGGGAGGCGGGGTGGTCGCCGGCGAGCTGGCCGCGGCCGGCCTCGACGTCGTGGTGCTCGAGGCGGGTGGCCACCACGAGGAGGCCGACTTCCCCCCCGATGAGCTGACCGCGATGCGCGAGCTGTACTGGCGGGGCGGGCTCACCCTCACCGACGACGGCAACGTCGCGATCGTCGCCGGCGCGACGCTCGGCGGCGGGTCGACGATCAACTGGCAGAACTGCGTGCGCCCCCCGGCGCTGGTGCGCGGCCGGTGGGCGGCCGAGCACGGGCTGGACGGGTTCGACGGCCCCGACTTCGACGCCGACCTCGACGCGGTGCTCGCACGGATCTCGGCGACCGACGCGTGCACCGACCTCAACGGCGTCAACCAGCGCCTGGCGGACGCCGCCGAGGCGCTGGGATGGTCGTGGACCCGGGCGGTGCGCAACACCGATCCCCGTACCTACGACCCGGCGACCGCCGGACACGTCGGCTACGGCGACCGCACCGGCAGCAAGCAGGGCACGCTGGCCACCTACCTGCTCGACGCGGCCGAGCACGGTGCCCGGCTGGTGTGCCGGGCCCGGGTGCAGCGCGTCCTGGTCGAGGGGGGCCGGGCCGCCGGGGTCGACGCCGAGCTGACCCGGCCCGACGGCACCACCCGCCGGCTGACGGTTCGTGCGGACACGGTCGTGCTCGCCGCCGGTGCGCTCGAGACCCCGGCGGTACTGCTGCGCTCGGGCATCGGCGGCCCGGCCGCGGGCCGCTACCTGCGCCTGCACCCGGTCCCGATGATCACCGGGGTGTACGACGACGACCTGCAGCCCTGGTGGGGTCCGCCCCAGGCCACGATCATCGACGAGCACCGGCACGTGGTCGAGGGCCACGGCTACCTGGTCGAGACCGCCCACGTGCACCCGGCGATCACCGCCGCGGCCACCGCCTGGCCCTCGGGTCGGGCCCACAAGCTGATCATGGGCCGGTTCCGGTCGCTGGGCACCTTCATCGCCGTCACCCGCGACCACGGGCACGGGTCGGTCACGCTCGACGACCGGGGTGAGGGCGTCGTGCGCTACCCGATCACCGACCCCATCGACGCCGAGGTGCAGCGTCACGCGGTGCGCGCCCTGATCGAGCTGCAGGTCGCCGCCGGCGCCCGCGCCGTGCTCGACACCGACCGGCGGCTGGTGATGTGGCGGCGCGGCGACTCGGTCGAGGGCTTCATCGCCCGTGCCGAGGCGGCCACCCCCGGCGCCGGGGGGCGGGTGCTGTTCAGCGCCCACCAGATGGGCTCGGCCCGGATGGGCCGCAACCCCAGCGACAGCGTGGCGGATCCCGAGGGACAGCTGCACGACACGCCAGGCGTCTGGGTCGGTGACACCTCGGCGTTCCCGACGGCGGTCGGATCCAACCCGATGCTGACCTGCATGGCCCTGGCCCGGCGCACCGCCCACGCCATCCTCGCCGCGCGCTGAGTCGAGGGCGGGCGGCTCAGCGCCGCCGGCGGGCGAGTCGCTCGACGTCGCGCGCATCGAGCGCCGGGGCGGCCGCCG
>SKJO01000450.1 GCA_007121975.1 Nitriliruptoraceae bacterium
ACCGGTTGGGTACGCCGCATCTCCCGGGCTGGACGTTGCGGCGTACGGAGGCGGACGCTGGTGACCGGTTGGGTACGCCGCATCCGGGGTGCCATCGGCCGGAACTGCTGGCCGCACGTTTCTCGCGCAGCGCCGGGCGGCCGGCGCTCGGGAGTGCGACTGTGGAAGCCGTGTTCGCCGGCGGTCATCCCAGCGGCGCTGAGCGTGCCGGCCCGGCTGCCGAACCCCCGGAGGTTCGGCAGCCGTCGGTGTCCACTGCGCCCCGGCCCGCGCCCGGCCCTTGACTCCCGGCCCTTGACTCCCGGCCGTGCCCGGCCGTGCCCGGCCGTGCCGGACCCCGGCCCGGATCGTCGGACCCCGCCAGGGCCCGGCCCGATGCGGCGTACGGAGACGGACACTGGTGACCGGTTGGGTACGCCGCATCTCCCGGGCTGGACGTTGCGGCGTACGGAGGCGGACGCTGGTGACCGGTTGGGTACGCCGCATCCGGGGTGCCATCGGCCGGAACTGCTGGCCGCACGTTCCTCGCGCAGCACCGGGCGGCCGGCGCTCGGGAGTGCGACCGTGGAAGCGCACGTGCGCGCCGCTGCCGCTGCCGTTCGGGGGGCGCGGGGTCGGTCAGAGATTCGGCCGGGATCCACGACACCGCCGACCGCCCTACAACTGGTCGATCCAGCGATCAGCCAGCCCGAGGCGACGTTCGAGGTCGCGCAGCGTCGCGTCACCGATGGTGGTGATGCCGGCATCCCGGTTCAGGCGGCTGTTGACGACCTCGGGGGTCAAGCCACTGAGGTGCACGATCATCCGGACGCGGTCACTGTTGGCCTGGCGCAGCTCGCGCTTGCGCTGGGCGCGGCTGACGGTGATCGTGCGCCCGCCGGGCATCGCTGCGGCGTGATCACCGATCAGCGCGGGAGGGGGGACGAGCTCGATCTCGAACTCGAGGCTGTTGGTGCCAGCCTCGTGGATCAGGTCCTCGGGATGGCTGTCGTCGAACACCGAGGTCGGATCCGCGGCGTCGGGTCCTGCGAGCGGCGTGGCGGAGATGGCCTGGAACAGCGAGAGCTGCTCCTCGCCGTCGGCCGCGGGTAGCTCATCGAGGGCGACGGGTGGCTGCTCGCCGTCCTCCTCGCGCCGCCGCAGCGAGTGGGTCCGCTCCTCGGCCAGCCGGCCGGCGAACACGCGCAGGCGCAGGTCGTCGGGCACGAACAGGTAGGCCTTCTGGCGGCGCAGCGGTCCGTGCCAACGCACCAGACGCCCCACGGCCTGACGGAAGAACAGCTCGGTGATGGTGTTGGTGGCATACACCCCGACCCGCAGCCGGGGGATGTCCACCCCCTCGGACACCATCCGTACGGCGACGATCCACGGGTGATCGCTGGCGGCGAACTCAGCGATCCGCTCGCTGGCCAGGGGATCGTCGGAGGTGGCGACGATCGGTTCGGTGCCGCTACGGCGGTGCAGCAGGCGGGCAGCCTGCCGGGCATGGTCGACGTCCATCGCGATGACCAGACCGCCGGCCCGCGGGTCCTGCTCGCGCAGCCGCTGGAGGTGCTCGTCGGCCTCGCCGAGCACGGTCGGCAGCCATTCGCCGTCGGCCGACAGAGCGGTTCGCAGGCGTTGGGAGGCCGCGGTGCGGTCGAGGGGGTCGTCGAATGTCGCGGTGCGCAGGCTGCCGTCCGGAGCCGACCACTCCATGTGTCCGTTGAAGCGGGGGAAGAACACCGGCCGCACGACGCCGCCGTCGCGCAGGGCGTCGTCGTAGCCGTAGGTGTGATGGGCGACCGCCTCGTCGAAGGCGTACTCGACGAAGGGGATCGGGTCGCTGTCGCTGCGGAAGGGGGTGCCCGACAGCGACAGCCGGCGGGCGGCGAACTCGAAGGCCGCGGCCAGGCCGGTGCCCCAGGCCCGGTCGCTGCCGGCATGGTGGATCTCGTCGAGCACGACGAAGGCGTCGTCGGCGGCGCCGCGCAGGGCCCCCGGGGTGGCGGCGACCTGCTGGTAGGTCACGGCCACGCCGTGCATGTCGCTCGGGAACGGCTCGGAGGAGGGCCAGTCGGGGGCGAGCTGCAGGCCGAGTTCGGCGGCCGCCGCTGACCACTGGTGCTTGAGGTGCTGGGTGGGAACGACGACCACCACCCGCCGGTGGGGGTGGTGCGACAGGTCGCGGATGGCTGCGGTGAGCGCGAAGGTCGTCTTGCCGGCGCCCGGGGTCGCGACCGCCAGGAAGTCGCGGCCGGGGTGCGCTTCGAACGCCTCGAGGGCATGCTTCTGCCAGCGACGAAGGCGCAGGGATCGGCGCACGGCGGACAACCTTCCGGTGGGTCGGCGAGGGGAACGAGGGGGACGTGCCTGATGGCGCGGCGGAGCGGATGGTGCCATGCTCAGGCCCGGGCCCTGATCCTCGACCCTCAGTCGAGCGGGACCGGCGCGGCGTCGAGGTAGCCGCCGATGACATCGAGCAGGTCGTCGGCGTAGCGTTCGAGCTTGGCCGGCCCGACGCCGGGGCAGGCGGCGAGTTCCCGTTCGGTGCGCGGCTTGCGCGCGGCGAGTTCGCGCAGGTGGCGGTCGTGGAACACCAGGAAGGCGGGCTGGCCGGCACGGGCTGCGACGCCGGCGCGCCAGTTGCGGAGGGCTTCGAACAGCTCCGGATCGTCACCGTCGTCTGGGGTCAGGGCGCCCCCGACACCGAGCGCCGCGGTGCGCCGCACCGTTGCCGCGGCCAGACGGGTGGGCTGGCCGGCGATGGTCACCGCTTCGCCGTAGGCGACCTCGAGGCGGAGGACGTCGGACGGAGACGTCGAGGTGGCGAGCGGTGCGTGCAGCACGACGACGGCCCGATCGGCAAGCACCTCGACGACCTCGCCGTGCAGTCCCCCGGCCAGGACCACCGCCAAGCCGGGTTCGGCCACGGTGCTGCCATCGGCGAGCCGTGTGCCGGCACCGGGATCAGGCCGTGTGTCCACCGCGCTCGCAGGTCCGGCTGCCGGTGCGGGGTCGGCGGCTCGGGACAGCTCCCGCAGGAACGGGGAGGGGCGCTCGGCGTCGGCGAGCACCGTGACCGTTGCCTCGCAGCGGGTGAGTGCCACGTGGAACACGCGGCGCTCCTCCTCGAGGTCCTCGGCCAGCCGGTGGGGGAACAGGCCCTGGTTGGCGGCGAACACCACGACGTGGGACCACTGCATGCCCTTGACCCGGTGCACCGTGGACAGCGTCACGCCAGCCGGGTCGCCGGGAGCCGACA
>SKJO01000264.1 GCA_007121975.1 Nitriliruptoraceae bacterium
GCTTCTTCAGCCTGGCCAACGTCGACTTCGAGCTGACCGACCCGCTGGCCCAGGAGTTCCTCGACTGGCGCGAGCAGTGCGACACCTCGATCCGCAACAGCTACCAGATCCTCTCGCGTGGTGAGCCCAACCTCGAGAACGAGCTGTGGGACGTCTCCGCGCAGGTGATCAACGGCACGCTCACGCCCGAAGAGGCGGCCGAGCGGGTCCAGGACGGCCTCGAGCGGTGGTACGAGCCGCAGCAGGGCTGATCCGCCCGCCTCACCCCGGGGGGGTTGGGACTGCACGGTGGTCCCAGCCCCCCGGGTGACCCCGATCAGCACCAGGAGAGCCGTGCATGAGTGCCACCACCCGGGCCCCAACCCGCCGGCGCAGCCGACGCACCCACGTGCTGGTCTTCCTCGCTCCTGCGGTGGTGATCTACACGCTGTTCATGGTCTACCCGCTGCTCGACTCACTGCGGCTGTCGCTGTTCGGGGTGGTCGACGGCCAGGAGGCCTTCGTCGGGTTCGACAACTTCCGCCAACTGCTCGGTGACGACCTGCTCTCGGCCCGCTTCTGGAACGCGGTCGTCAACAACCTGGCCTTCTTCGCCGTGCACTTCCTGGTGCAGAACCCCATCGGGCTGCTGCTCGCGGCGCTGCTCGCCTCACCCACGCTGCGCGGACGCAGCGTCTACCGCACCCTGATCTTCATCCCGACCACGCTCAGCGTGGTGATCGTGGGCTTCATCTGGCAGCTGATCCTCTCGCCGCTGTGGGGCTTCGTCGAGACGCCGCTGCTCGGCCGGTCCTCGACCGCGCTGGTCACCCTGTCGCTGATGAGCGTGTGGCAGTACGTGGGCATCCCGATGCTGCTGTTCTACGCCGTACTGATCTCGATCCCCGACGATCTGGTCGAGGCGGCCTACGTCGACGGCGCCAACGACTGGCAGGTGTTCTGGCGGATCAAGTTCCCGCTGCTGCTGCCGACCGTGGGCATGGTCACGGTCGTGACCTACGTCGCCAACATGAACGCCTTCGACCTGATCTACACCGTCAAGGGCGCGCTGGCCGGACCCGACTTCTCCACCGACATCATGGGCACCCTGTTCTTCCGCACCTTCTTCGGCTTCCAGCTGCAGCGCGGCTCGAGCACCATGGGCGCGACCGTGGCCACCCTGATGTTCCTGCTGATCCTGGCCGGCGTGCTGCTGTACTTCTTCGGCTGGCAGCGCCGGGTCGAGACCTACGAGCTGTAAGGGGGCTTGTCGATGGCCACCGCGACCACCACTGCCCGCCCCCACACCCGCGCCGGGGCCCACCAACCGGTGCGCCACCAGCCCGCCTGGCGGCGCCGGCTGGGCGCGGCGATGCCCCACCTGGTGCTGATCGGCTACGCGCTCGTGGCGCTCGGCCCGATCGTCATGATCGTGATGAACTCGATGAAGGAGCGCCGGGCGATCTTCAGCGAACCCTTCCGGCTGCCCACCGCCGAGACCTTCTCGCTGGTCGGCTACCAGACGGTGTTCGAGCGCTCGCGCTTCGAGCTGTACTTCCTCAACAGCTTCGTGGTGACCGTGGCCAGCGTGCTGCTGGTGCTGCTGCTGGGGTCGATGGCGGCTTTCGCGCTCAGCGAGTACCGCTTCTGGGGCAACACCCTGCTGGCGCTGTACCTGGCGCTGGGGATCATGATCCCGATCCGGTTGGGCACGGTGAGCATCCTGCGCCTGCTGGTGGACCTGAGCCTGGTGAACTCCCTGCTCGGGCTGATCCTGGTGTACACGGCCATGGGCCTGCCCCTGGCGGTGTTCGTGCTCGGCCTGTTCTTCCGGCAGGTGCCGCGCGACCTCAAGGAGGCCGCCCGGGTGGATGGCGCCAGCGAGTACTGGGTCTACCGGCTGGCGATGCCCCTGATCCGCCCGGGGCTGGCGGCGATCGGGGTGTTCACGATGCTGCCGATCTGGAACGATCTGTGGTTCCCGCTGATCCTGACCCCCGGCGAGAGCGTGCGCACGGTCACGCTGGGCGCGCAGCTGTTCCTCGGGCAGTTCGTCAGCGACTGGAACGCGGTGCTCGCGGTGCTGACCCTGGCGATGCTGCCGATGATCGCCCTGTACATCATCTTCTCCAAGCAGTTCATGCGGGGCCTGACCCAAGGAGCGATCAAGTGAGGATCGGGATCGTCGGCGCCGGCTCGATGGGCACGGTGCACGCGGAGGGATGGTCCGCCACCGACGCCGAGCTCGTGGCGATCTGCGCCGAGCCGGGGGTGGCGCCGACCGAGCTGGCCGCACGCCACGGCGCGCGCGCCTGCGCCTCCCTCGAGGAGCTGCTCGACCTCGTCGACGTCGTCGACGTGTGCGCGCCCACCGACCTGCACCACGACCTCGCACTGGCGGCGGCCGCCGCCGGTCGGCACGTGATCTGCGAGAAGCCGCTGGCCCGCACCTCGGCCCAGGCACGGGCCATGATCACCGCCTGCCGCGAGGCCGGGGTGCAGCTGCACGTCGGGCACGTGGTGCGCTTCTTCCCCGAGTACGCACTGGCCAAGCGCACCGTGGACCGCGGAGCGATCGGCACCCCCGCCGTCCTGCGCTTCACGCGCGCGAGCTACGCCCCCAAGGGCCGCGACGACGACTGGTTCTCGGACCCCGCCCGCTCGGGGGGGCTGCTGCTCGATCTGATGATCCACGACCTCGACCAGGCCCGGTGGCTGGCCGGCCCGGTGACGCGGGTGATGGCACGCTCACGCGCCGCACTGCGCCCCGGATCCGGCCCCGACCACTGCCTGGCGGTGCTGACCCACGAGCAGGGCGCGATCACCCACATCGAGGCGTCCTGGGCCTACCCGGCTCCGGTGTTCCGCACCCGCTTCGAGGTGGCGGGCACCACCGGGGTGCTCGACCACGACTCCGACCGCGACGCGCCCGTGCGCACGATCATGGCGCTCACCGACGACCCCGCGGACGTCCCGGTCCCGGGCAGTCCGATGGCCGAGTCGCCCTACACCGCCGAGCTGCGCCACTTGCTGGCCGTGCTGCGCGGGCAGACCGAGCCGGTGGTCAGCGCCGAGGACGGCCTGGCGGCCCTGCTCGTGGCCGAGGCGGCGGAGCGCTCGCTGCGAAGCGGCCGGGTCGAGACCGTCGCGCCCCTGGAGGTGCCCGCATGAGGATCGGCCTGCTGTCCGCCGCCCACCTGCACGTGGACGCCTACGTCGCCAACCTGCGCGCCGCCGGCGCCGAGGTGGTGGGCCTCACCGAC
>SKJO01000258.1 GCA_007121975.1 Nitriliruptoraceae bacterium
CACGCCGCAGGGGTGGGTGGCGACGGCGGCGTCGGAGTGCGGGTGCGCCCCGCGGTGCGCGAGCACGTGCAGGGCGGCGACGCCCGGCAGTTCGACCTCGGCGAGTTGGTCCCGGTCGCCGAGGCGATCAAGACCCCGCCGTTCCCGTTCGTCGCGGTGCTGCTGGCCCTGGCGGCGCTGGCGACCACCGCGGCCCTGGCCTTCCTCGGCCCCGCCGGAACCTTCGAGGAGCTGCCGCCACCGGGTGCCGTCACCGTCGCCGGGGTCGAACCCACGGCCGATCGACTGCCCGAGCTCGACCTCGCCGAGCCGATCGTCGTCGTTCTCGGACCCGACGCCCCACCGGCCGACACCGTGGAGCTGGCCCTGTCGGTCGCGCAGATCCCGCTGAGCACCACCGTCAGCGCGGAGGTGACCGGCACCGGCGGGCAGCGCACCGCTGAGCTCAGGGTCGGCAACGCCCGGTTCACCGCCGCGGGCACCGTCGCCGCCGACCTGCGGCTGCTCGACGGCGGCTCCGAGTCCGCCGCCTGGCGCTTCGGGGTGACCAACACCGCCCAGCCCTGGCTCAGCGTGCCCGGCGCGGCCGTGGTGATCCTGCTGCTGCTGGTCCTGGCCTACGCCGAGTCCTACCTGCGCCAGCTGCGCGCCGGGCGACGCAAGGTGATCGGGATGGTGGCCCTGGCGCTCACCGGCGCCGGCTTGGGCGTCGGCCTGGTCGGGGTCGCGTGGCTGCTCACCGGCCAGCAGCCCACCACGCAACTGGTCACGATGGTGGCCGCCACCGGCGCGGTGGCCGGGGTGGCCGCAGCCACCGCGGCGATCAAGGCCCGGCGCCGACGGCGGATCCTGGTCAAGCTCAGCTAGCGCAGGCCGTCGGGCGGCTGCTCCCCCGCCGCCGGGGCCAGCAGCTGCGCATCCTCCTCGACGCCGGCAGCCCGTAGCGCTGCCGGCACGTCCGCGTGGCAGGAGCCCACGATCAGTTGTTCCCAGCGTCCGGCACGGTCGATCACGTCGCGCTGCGGGCCACGCAGGGTCGCCAGGTGCAGGTCGACCGCCGCCTCGGCGAGGTGCTCCTGCAGGTCGCTGAGCGCATGCACGCCGGTGGAGTCCATCCCGGTGACCCCGCTGGCGTCGAGCACCAGCCAGTCGAGCTCCGGACGATCGGCAGCGAGCCGGCGCAGGTGCCCGGTGACCGCGTTGACGCTCAGGAAGTCCAGCGGCCCGTCGAGGCGCAAGATCACTCCGCGCGGGTCGGTGACCGTGGCGAAGCGCTCGACGTTGCGGTAAAGCCGGGTGCCGGGGACCCGCCCGAGCTCGACCAGGGCGGGGCGCATGCCGCGTACGACATGCACGCCGAGGTTGACGACCACGCCGGTGAGCAGCCCCAGTTCCACCCCCAACGCCAGCGTCGCCCCGAACGCGACGATCAGGACCAGCGCGTCGGCGCGGTCGACCCGGAAGGTGTCGATCGCGGCCCGCACGTCGATCAGCCCGATCACCGCGACCACCACGATCGCGGCGAGCACGGCGCGCGGTAGCGGCTCGAGCAGCGGGGTGAGCACCAGCAGGGTGAGCACGACCACCGTGGCGGCGATCACCCCGGCCAGCTGGCTGCGGGCCCCGGCGTCGTGCACGACCGCGCTGCGGGTGAAGGAGCCGGCCACCGGGAACCCGCCGGCCACCCCGGCGGCGAGGTTCGCCGCCCCCGAGGCGGTCAGCTCACGGCCCGGGTTCAGCCGCTCGCGGCTGCGGGCGGCGATCGCCTTGGCGATGCTGATGCTCTCCGCGTAGCTGATCGCGGCGATCACCAGCGCGGCGGGCACCAGCGCGCGCAGATCGTCGAGGTCGACGTCGGGCAGGCGGGGACGCGGCAACCCGGCGGGGATGTCCCCGACGATCGCGACCCCACGTGCGGACAGCCCGAACAGCACCGAGGCGACGACCGCCAGCGCCGACACCACCAGCGCCATCGGCACGCGAGGGGCCAGCCGGCGTCCGGCCAGCAGCAGCACGATCGCGCCCAGGCCGATCGCCAGGGTCGGCAGATGGGCGTCGGGCACGGCCCGGGCGGCAGCCAGCAGGCTGTCGAGCGCGTCCTTGGTGCGCTCGCCCTCGACGCCGGTGAGGTCGCCGACCTGACTCAGCCCGATGACCAGGCCCGCGGCGGCGGTGAAGCCCACCACCACCGGATGGCTGATGAGCTCGACCAGCGCGCCGGCACGCACGAGTGCCAGCAGCAGGTGCACCACCCCGACCATCAGCGCCAGGGCGGCGGCCAGCGCCACGTACCGGTCGACGTCGCCGCCGGCCAGCGGGGCCAGCGCGGAGGCGGTCAGCAGCGAGATCAGCGCCACCGGCCCGAACGACAGGTGCGAGGAGGTGCCCAGTGCCGCATACACCACCAGCGCCACCACCGAGGCGTACAGCCCGGTGATCGGCGGCATCCCGGCCAGCGCCGCGTAGGCCATCGCCTGGGGCACCAGCATGACCGCGAGCGTCAGCCCGGCGGTGAGGTCGTCGCGCAGCCAGTCGCGCTGGTAGCGCCGCACCCAGGCGGGCAGCAGCCGCACGGCAGGTCCCGGCGCGTCGCTCATGCCGCGGCCGCCAGCGCATCGAGCAGCTGCGCGCTGGTCGCCAGCCGTGCCCGCCAGAACTCCGCGGTCAGGTCACCGGTCACGTCATCGCCGTCCGCGCCCACCGGCAGCCCCGGCACCACCGCCTGCTGATGGCGGGCCTCCTCGGCCAGCCAGCGCAGCGTCGAGGCGGCATCCTGGCCGAGCAGCGCCTTGAGGGTGAAGGCCCGCTCCCCGACCCGCAGCCCGAGCCCGAGCTGTCCGGCGGCCCGCGCGAGGTCGGCCCGGGCCAGGATCAGGCCGCTGCGCACCGGCGCGAGCAGGGCACCCACGAACGGCTCGGCCCCGTCCTCGTCCTGCCGGGGGTCGGGCAGCTCCGGCGCGTCGCGCAGATGCACGGCCAGCTGCGCCGGCGCTCCGAGCGCTGCCAACTCGGCGTCCAGCACGTCGGACAGCCGCTCGGCCCACACCCGGTAGGGCTCGGCGCCGAGCTCCCCGACCCGAACCAGCAGGCGGGGCACCCAGGGCAGCAGGTGCTCGTGGAGCAGGGCGGTACGCACCCGTCGGGCCGGCTCGGCCCCCGCCGCCTCGAGGTCGTGCAGCTCGGCGGCCGCGGCGAGCAGGACGCCGAGGTGGTCGCAGGCCGCCGGCGGGTCGACGCCCA
>SKJO01000153.1 GCA_007121975.1 Nitriliruptoraceae bacterium
CAGTCCGCGTCGGAGGCGGCGTCCCAGCCAGGGCTCGGCGTGCCCTCCCACACCGGCACGCGCCAGCGTCCGATGTCCTGGACCCAGACGCGGGGCTCGATCCCGGCCTCGGCCGGGAGCAGCAGCAGGCGGCCGGCGGTGTCGGTGGCGACCGCCGCCGACCCGTCGGGCGCGAGCACCCCGGTGGTCAGGTCGTAGGTGTCGGTGACCTCGACCTGCCAGACCACCCGGCCTGCCACCTCGACGTCGAGCTGTCCGTCCCTCCAGGTGGTGCGCACGTGCGCGCCCCGGAACGGCTCCCCGTCGACGATCGGGTCGAAGCTGCCCGGGCCCTGCTCGTGGTCGGGCTCGCCGACCGCGGTGCGGCGCTCGACGATCTCGCCGCTGTGGGCGTCGACGCGCTGCAGGGTGTGGCCCTGGTGCTCCCAGGTGCGCAGGATGATCCCGTCGTCAACGAAGCCGACGATCTCCCCGCCGTCACGCGAGCAGTGCAGCACCTCAGTCGAGCCGTCGGCACGGGCGGTGTGCACGCAGCTGCGGCCACCCTCCCACTGGGTCCAGGCGACCGCGCCGGGTGGGGCGGGCTCGGGGGCGTCGGCCAGCGCGGGCAGGGCGGGTGGTCGGTGCACGCCGAGCACGAGCACCAGGCCGACCACGACCACGACCACGCCGGCGGCGGCCAGCAGCAGCGGGAGGCTGCGCACCGCAGGTCGGGACGGGCGGTCAGCCGATGGTCCGGCAGCGGGGGCCGCAGGGTCGGGCAGCACGGCGGTCATCGGGACTCACCTCCGAGTTCAGCACGATCGCGGCGCACCGCGCCGGCATCATCCTGGCGTCGCACCTCCTGGCCGGCCCGACCGAGCCCGACCGCCAGCAGGACCAGCAGCAGGCCGACGACCAGCAGCGCCGCCGGCGCTCCCAGCGCATCGCCGAACAGCTCGAACACGACCTGGGGTACGAGCACGAACAGCCCGATGGCCCCGACCACCAGATGGTGCAGGGTGTCGGCCCGGACGGCCAGGCCCACCAGGGCTCCGGCCGTGGCCACGCCCAGTGCCAGCAGCGCCAGGCGCTCGCCGTCGAACGCGGCGAACTGGACCCCGAGCAGGGCGACGGCCCCGCCCAGCACGCCGGCCAGCCCGGCGGGCAGCACCCAGCGTCCGAGCCCGGCGAGCAGCCAGGCGACACCCACGGCCCAGGCCACCAGCCCGAACCAGAAGGTGTCGGGGGTCAGGGTGGGCAGCGCGAGCAGCGACAGCACGGTGGCCAGCACGGCGGCCAGCGCGGTGGTCTGTGGCAGTCCCCGTGGCCGCCAGAGGTACAGCGGCACGGCGAACGCGGCGGCCGCGGCGCTGGCCGTGACGGCGATCACGGCCCCCCGCGCGCCGACCACCTCGTCGGCGACCAGCCCGGCGAACCAGGCGACGGCCAGCACACCGACGCTGAACAGGACACTGGTCAGTCGCTGCAGTGCCGGACGCGGCATCCGCTGCAGTCCGGTGGCGGCTGCCAGGGCCAGCACGGCCACCAGGCCGGCCAGCGTCAGGCGTCCGGTCGTGGTCAGCTCGCGCCACAGCTCGGCGAGCATGCGCCCGAGCGCGCTGACCACCAGGGCCGCGCCGACGTAGCCGATGGCCTCGGCCCCCGCGACCCCCGGGGAACGTCGGCGGTCCGCCGGCGGTGGTGAGGACGGCGGCGGAGGTGGCGGCTCGGTGACGCCGTGCTCGGCCTCGTAGGCCGCGATGCGCTCGGCCTGCTCCGCGGTGAGCAGGCCGGCAGCGACCCAATCGTCGAGCCGGGACACCGATGGACGATGCACAACAGCCACGGCGGCCTCCTCGGGGTGGGGTAGGGCTCGGTGGAGTGGTGGCTTCATCGTCCGCCACGCGACCGGCCCCCGCCAGGGGGGTGATCCCCTACGTGCGCCTGGGGGCGACCCGTCCGGTCGACCGGTCGGCCGGACGGTTGGGCAGGGTGTCAGACCGGGATCGTGCCCGGATCGGTGTTCGCCCCGCACACCAGCACCCCGATCTGGTCGTGGGGGCCGAGCGGCACCGCGCCGCCGAGCACCGCGGCCAGCGCCACCGCCCCACCCGGTTCGGCGACCAGCCGGGTCGCCGCCCACAGCCGTCGCTGGGCCTCGCGCACGTCGTCGTCGGCGACCAGCACCACCTGCTCGACCCGGTCCTGCACCGCCCAGGCGTGTGCGCCGATGCGCCGCGCCCCGAGCGACGACGCGGCGAGACCTCCCACCTCGACGTCCACGGGATGCCCGGCACGGCGTGCTGCATGCAGCGTCGCGGTACCCGGGGTCTCCACCGCGACCACGCGCCGGCCCCCGGCGGCGGCGACGGTGCCGGCGAGCAGTCCGCCCCCGCCGCAGGCCACCACCAGCGTGGTCAGCTCGGGGTGGTCGGTCAGCAGCTCGAGCGCGGCCGTGCCCTGCCCGGCGACCACCTCGGCCTGGTCGTAGGCGTGGGCCCACCTCGCGCCGGTCGCGTCCCGGTACGCCTCGGCGGCTGCGAGCGCCTCGGCGTAGAAGCCGGGCACCACCTCGACGTCGGCGCCGAGGCGGGCGAAGTGCGCGAGCTTGTCGGCGGGGGTCGTGGCCGGCACGAACACCGTGGCCTCACGACCCAGCCGGGCCGCCGCCCAGGCCACGGCCAGTCCGAAGTTGCCGCCGGAGGCCGCGACCACGGCGGTCGTGGCGTCAGATCGGCCGAGGTCGGGGGCGGTCAGCAGCGATGCGGCCCCACGCACCTTGAACGAGCCGGTCGGCTGCAGCAGGTCGAGCTTGAGCGTGACGGCCCGGCCCGCGACCAGCGCGTCGGGCTCGACGCGCAGACTCGGGGTGCGCCGCACCAGGCCGTGAATCCGGCCGGCCGCTACCTGAACATCGTTGAGCTCTACCATTCTCATTCCGGGCAGGCTACTGTGAACGGGTCGGCGGTCTCGGTGGCGTCGAGACGGCCCGGCCCTTCTGTCGGAGTCCCCTCGGTCAACGATCGCTTCTCGACGTTCACCTCGAGGTACGACCACGGTAGGAGGACGGTAAGCCAGCTGGCCTACCGTACGCAGCGTGACAACCCACACCCTGGATTGCCTTGGAGGCGACCATGCTTCAGTTCCGACGTGCGGTCAGGATGACCGCCGTGATGATGGCGGCCGCGCTGGTGCTGGCGGCCTGCGGCGACGACGCCGATGACCCCGCACCCGCCGACGATCCCGCGGAGGAGG
>SKJO01000289.1 GCA_007121975.1 Nitriliruptoraceae bacterium
AGGACGCTGGGCGGCGCCTGCGGCCTCGCCCTCGTCGACGAACATGAGGCGCGGGAGCTCGGCGACGAGCCGTGCCGCGTCACCGTCGACAGCGCGGGCATCCCGGTGCCGGCCACCCTGTCCCCCCGGCCCTTCTACGACCCGACGGGAGCGCGGATGCACCGCACGTGAGCAGCAGCTCCCGGGGGAGGGGGCGGCTCCTGCGGGTCCGAGATCCCCTCGAGCCGCAGGTGGCTCCCACGGGTGGGCACCCTCAGCGCTCCCGGATCGTCGGCACCGGGGCAGGGCGTTGACGTGCATGGGGGGGCTCCCTAGGATTCCGCGGCGACACCCTGGTCTTTCGTCCAACTAGCTCCGTCCTGTCGGCGGGTGGGCCCACTCGGGGCTGGGAGTACCGAGACGGATCGCTCGGCGCAGGCGCGAGACCCGCAACGAGGTCGCGGAGGTTGCGCATGGCTGGCACGGAGCCGGTCCTGCCGGTCGGATCGACGCTTGACGGCTATCGCATCGAGGGGGTGCTGGGCACCGGCAGCTACGGCACCGTGTACCTGGCGACGGAGCTCAACCCGCGACTCGCACGGACCGTCGCCCTCAAGGTCCTGCGCCCGACGCTCGGCGGCGACGACGCGTTCCGCGAGCGCTTCTTCCGGGAGTCGCGCCTGGTCGCGCGGCTCGAAGCGCATCCGGCCATCGTGCCGGTCTACGACGCCGGTGAGGCGCAGGGACTGCTGTGGATCGCCTCCCGCTTCGTTGACGGCACCGACCTGCGGGTCGCACTCGAGACCCACGGACGCTTCGGCCCGGCTCTGGCTGCCTCGATCATCGAGGAGGTGGCCGGTGGCCTGGACGTCGCACATGCCGAGGGCATCGTGCACCGGGACGTCAAGCCGGCGAACCTGCTGCTGACCAGGGACCTCAAGCAGGCGTTCCTGACGGACTTCGGGATGTCCAAGCGCATGTCCCGGGCCCTCGAGGCGGACGTCGACAACTCGCTGACGCAGCTCGGGCAGTTCGTGGGCACGGTCAAGTACGCCGCTCCCGAGCAGTTCGGCGGCGGGGAGATCACCGGGCGCTCCGACCAGTACTCGCTCGCCTGTGTGGCCTACGAGACGCTGACCGGTCAGGCACCCTTCACCGGCGACCTGCGGGCCATGATGTACGCGCATGCGGCGAAAACGCTGCCCGACCTGCGCACCGTCGCACCCGAGCTGCCCCCGGCAGCGAGCCACGTGATCCAGCGGGCGGCGTCCAAGGAGCCCGAGGCCCGATACCCGACCTGCACGGCGTTCGCCACCGACCTCGCCCTCGCGCTACGCGGCAGCGGCGCACCGACCCATCTCGACCCGCCCGGCAGGCCGGGGGGAGTTGCGTGGTCCACTCCGCCGATGCCGCCGGGCTCGCCAGGACCACGAACCCCGCCCGTCAGCTCCCAAGCACCAGGCCATCCACCGTCGACGCCGCCCGCCGGCCATCCCGGTCCGAGCGGCCCGACGTCGCCGCCGGGCATCCCACCCGGCCGTGGACCGTCCGGAGCCCACGCGCCGTTGGCGACCCCCCACCCCGGGTACGGCTCGGTCCCGACGCCCGGCGCCGAGGCGCGCCCACGCGGACTCTCGGCCGCGGCCCGCATCGGGATCATCGCCGCCATCGTGGTGCCGATGGCGGCGGTTGCCCTCGTGCTCGGGCTGTGTCTGACCGGTGATGGCTGTCCGTGGTCGTCGTCGGAGGTCGCGTTCCCCTCCGAGGCCGAGCAGCGCCTCCTCGACGTTCTTCCCGCCGTGATCCGTGACCGCTGCGAGCGCGACCTCGAGACTGCGGGAGACGAACGAGTGGTCGCCGCCGTTCGCTGCCGATCCAACGACGATCGTGTCGACGCGGTGGCCTTCCGACAGGTCGCCGACCGCGTCTCGCTCGACGCCACCTTCGAGGACGCCATCCTCGGCACGCCGGTCGAGGTCAGTGACGACACCGACTGCTCGCAGCACAACGGAGCGTCCAACGACTACCTCACCGGGGACAACCTGCTCGGCAGGGTCGCCTGCTACCGCGACGGGGGCAGCTCCTACCTGGTCTGGACCACCGAGGAGCTGCGCGTCTTCGGCGAAGCACGCCAGGACGGCCGGTTCGACGGTGACCTCTACGACTGGTGGGCTGCCATGCTCGAGGTGGTGGTCGAAGAGACGGACGACCACGCGCTGCTGCGGACCTACGTACCTGCTCTCGTCGAGGTGTTCTGCGAACCCTTCGACACCGGAGGCGCCACCCTGGCGTCACTGGTCTGTGAGCCCGATGGCCTGCCGGCGGACTTCGTGTCCTACGACTTCTACCCCAGCGCCGAGGCGATGCGTGCGGTCTACACCGACCTGCGCCTCGACTACGGGCTGCCGGAGGACCTCACCAGCTTCTGCCCGACGGAGGGAGAGTGGGTGGAGGGCGAGGACCTGCGCCCCGGCCGGTTGGCCTGCGCCTTCGACGACGAGCTCGGCACGCTGTTGTTCTGGACCGACGAGCGCGTCAACGTGCTCGTGTTCACCACGCGCTCCGATGGCGACGCCGACGCGCTGCGCGACTGGTGGCTGGACAACGGGGCGGGACCCATCGTGCCCTGAGGTGCCCGTGCCGGTTTCGTCGGCACCCGTTGCAGCGAAGGCAGCGAACGGTGGACATCGCGGTCGATGGCGGGGGACGCTGGGCAGCCGGGACCACCGTGACCGTCGCCGGTCCGCTGGTCGTTGGTCGCGATCCCGGCTGCGACCTCGTGCTCGAGGATCTCCGGGTCTCGCGACGCCATCTGAGCCTGCAGCCCCACGGCCCGGACAGGCTTCGGGTCCGCGACCTCGGCTCGTCCAACGGCACCCGGGTCAACGGCGTGGATCTCGCCCGGGAGGCAACCGTCAACGCCGGTGACCGCATCGAGCTCGGATCCTGCACGCTGCGGGTACAGGTCACCCCGAGCGCCCTGCCGAGCCCTCCTGGTCCCGGTGGTGGTGCCGGAGCCACCCTCGCCCGGAAGCCACCGGTGCCGGCCCCCGGGCCGACGCCGTCGATGAGCCCACCGCCGCCGGCGCACCCCACCCCGGTGGGCGCGGCGGGGCGCGGATCGGGGGCGTCCAGGGACGACCGGCGGCGGGTGCGCGAGGACGACTCCGTCGTGATCCGGCTGCGACGTGCGGTCCGCCGGTCGACGTTGCTCGCCGGCATGGCCCTGGTCGCGCTCATCG
>SKJO01000068.1 GCA_007121975.1 Nitriliruptoraceae bacterium
CCCGCCGAGTCGTCCCGACGGCTGTGCTCGCCGTGGCGATCGCCTGGGCCACCGTGCTGCCGTCCGCCGCGCACGAACGGGCGGAGCCCGCGGCGAGCCAGCGCAGCGCGCCCCCGTCAGCGACCGCTCCCCGGGTCGCGTGCCCGTCGGAGTCTGCCGCACCCTTCGCGGACCGCGAGCAGATCGCCGCGGTGCACCGCGACGCCGTGGACTGCCTGTGGCAGCTCGGGGTGATCGACGGGCGCCCGGAGTCCGACGATCAGGTCGTGTTCGACCCGGGGGCCACGACCACCCGCGGGCAGTTCGCCGCGATGCTCCACGGCCTGCTGCTCGCCACCGGGCACGCCGAGCGGCTCACCGAGGTCCAGCACCCGCGCTACCTCGACGTCCCCGAATCCCACCGCTTCGACCGGGCGGTGCACGCGCTGGCGGCCAACGGGATCGTGGCCGGGATCGACGACGTGACCTTCGAGCCGGACGCGCCGGTCCGCCGCGACCAGGCGGCCTCGCTGCTGCTGCGCGCGGCGGCCTGGTCCACCGGCCGGGAGCTCGCACCCGCCGCCGGACCCTACTTCGCCGATGTGCGCGCAGGCACCCACCGCGCCGCGGTCGACGCCGGCTTCGAGCTCGGGCTGATCACCGGGGACCGGCGTCCGTGCACCCCGGCCGGAGGCGGACCTGGGGGGGTGTTCGCCCCCCTCGACGGCCTCCAGCGCCAGCATGCCGCCGCACTGCTGGCGCGGCTGATGCAGACCTCGGCGGCGATCGCCACGGGGGAACCCGACCCCGAACAGCCCGACCCCAGCTGCCCCCCACCGGTGTGGGAACCCGACCTCGAGGCAGCGATCGCCTATGCCGCGACCCGCCCGGGCCGGACCCGGATCGCGGCGCTGGGCACCGACGGCGAGGTGGTGGGCTACCGGTCGGCCGAGACGGTGCCGGCGGCCAGCGTCATCAAGGTGATGTTCCTGGCCGCCTACCTCGACCACCCCAGCGTGCGCGACCGTGCCCTGACCCGCGACGATCTGGACCTGCTCGAGCCGATGATCCAGCGCTCGACCAACGAGCCGGCCACCCACATCGCCGACCTGGTCGGTCCCGACGCCCTGCGACGGCTGGCCGACCGCGCCGAACTGCAGGACTTCTCCTACACCCGCCCCTGGGGGTTGAGCCAGATCTCGGCCCGCGACCAGGCCCGGTTCGTCGTCGAGGTGGAGCGCTACGTGCCGTCGCGGCACCAGGACACGCTGCTGGGCCTGTTGGAGGGCGTCGTGCCCGAGCAGCGGTGGGGCCTGGACGGCGTCGAGCCGACCTGGAATGCGCACCTCAAGGGCGGCTGGGGGTCGGGGACCGGTGCGGTCAACCACCAGATCGTGATGCTGCGTCACGACGAAGGCGCCCGGGTGGCGCTGGCGGTGCTGGTCACCGACAGCCCGAGCCACGAGCAGGGCACGACCACGCTGGACGGCGTGGTACGACGCGTGCTGGACGACCTGCCGGCCCGGTGAACGCTCGGCCGGTCGACCGGGTGGCGCTCCCGCTCTACGGCATGGCCCCGGGTTCGTCCGGTGCCAGCCCGTTGGCCGCATCGTGCGCCCGCATCCGGGCCTGGTAGGCGCGCTGCCAGGGCCAGTGCCCCTCGGTCTCGACCTCGATCGCCCAGCTGAGGAAGGTACGGATCAGCACGATGATCCCGAGGGCTCCGACGCTCTGCAGGGTCAGGTCGAGCGCGACGGTCTGGATGATGTCGGCGGCGATCAGCACCTCGAGGCCAAGCAGGAGCACCCGGCCCAGCCCCTCGCGGGTCTCGGGGAACACCTTCTCCCAGGGCCGGCGCATCACCCGCTGCAGGGCCGTGCGGGCCAGCACCCAGCCCGTGCCGACGGCGAGGATGCCGACCGCGACGAGTTCGATCGCCAGCACGATGTTCTCGACGATGCTGTGCAGGTCCATGGTCTCCCCCGTCAGTCGGTGGCGTCGGACGGCTTGACGATACGCGCGACGAAGAAGCCTTCAAACCGTTGGTCGGGCAGGACCCGCAGGGTGTGGCCGAGTTCGCTGGCGAAGCGCTCGCCGGCCCAGTCGGTGCGTCCGGGCAGCGTCCGGCAGCTCAGCCCCGGGACCTCGAACGGCTCGAGGAGCGCCGAGGTGTGCCGCAGCAGCCGATCGACGGGCAGCTCGTTCTCCTCCGGTGCGTAGGTGCACGTCGAGTACACCAACACGCCACCGGGCCTGAGCAGTCCGTAGCCGACCCGCAGCGCCTTGCGCTGCAGGTAGCTGAAGCGCTCCACACGATCCAGCGACCAGGCGCGCGGCTCGTCGGGCCGTCGCAGGTCCAGCAGCGCCTCGCCGGTGCACTGGGCGTCGACCAGCACGCGGTCGAAGCGTTGGTCGCCGAGCAGGGTGGCGAGGTGCTCGGCGTGGTCAGCGCGCAGCTCGACGTGCTCGACCCCCAACAGCTCCAGGACCTCGCGCAGCTTGGCCAACCGTGGCCGCGAGCGGTCGTTGGCCACGAAGCTGGCCTGTCCGCCGGCCCGGGCGGCGGCATGCGCGAGCTTTCCCCCGGGCGCCGCGAACATGTCGGGCACGTGATGTCCTGGCTGCACGTCCAGCGCGAGCACCGGCAGGAAGCTCGAGGGGTTCTGGATGAACACCTCCCCCGAGCGGTGCGCGGCGCTGGCGGACAGCTCATGGGTCGGCCCGTCGTAGGCGAACCCTTCCCCGATCCAGGGGTAGGGCTCGATGGGCCCTGCGGGCAGCCGTTCGCCCAGCGCGTCGAGCCCCGCCGGTCCCGACGCCACCCCCCGCAACGGGTTGGTGCGGAAGCTGGGTCCCTGCACCGCCTCGAGCAGCGCAAGGGCCTGCTCGGCCCGCAGGTCGAAGGTGCGGGCCGTGCGCTCGACCAGCAGCGATCGTCGAGGGTTGCGCGTCGAGCGGACCACCGCCACCTCCTCGCTGCCGCGCAGTGCACCGTCGCCAGGCGCGCTCACACGCGCCGGGGTGCCGGTCGCAGAGCGTAGGTCACGTCGGGCTGCCCGAGCCCGATGGCAGGTCGCCGATCGACGTGCCGCGTGGCGAGTAACGTCCGGCAACCGCGTCAGGAGCCCCCGTGCGCACGCGATCCTACGCCGAGATCGCCCAGGAGATCCTCGCCCGCCCGCCGCGCCGCGGGACGACCCGGATCGTCGCGGTGGACGGTGGCTCGGCGTCGGGCAAGA
>SKJO01000334.1 GCA_007121975.1 Nitriliruptoraceae bacterium
GACGATCCGTTCCTGCACCGCGAGCAGCAGCTTGGCCACCATGTGCCAGTAGACCGAGCCGATGCCCTCGTAGCCGTGCATGCCGCCGGAGCGTCCGGTGAACGCCCGGTGGTGGAAGACCTGCTCGTACAGGTCGAGCACCGTGCGGCGCTGCGCGGCGTCGAGGTCGGTGGCGGCCAGCTGCTGCTCCAGCGCCTCGGCGTTGGGCAGCCCGGCGCGGAAGTGCAGCCCGCCCTGCCCGTCGCGCTCGATGAGCCGCCCGCCCTCGGCGTCGAGCAGCCGGCGCAGCGCCGGATGGCGCTCGAGCACGTCGTCGGGCAGCCGGTTGCGCTCCAGGAATCCCGGCCGGGACGCCGGCGGGTAGAGCAGGAAGGAGGCCTGGTCGGGTCGGTACAGCGGCGAGTCGAACAGCGACTCGACCAGGGTGGCGACCCGGGTGGCGTCCAGCACCGTGGTGCCGAGCACGGCGACCTGCCCCTCGAGCATCGCGGGCAGGTGGTGGACCTGGGCGCGCCCGGGGTCGGGGAAGGCCACCAGGTTGTAGGCGTGGAACAGCCCGTCGTCGCGCTCGCCGGTGCGGATCGTGGCCCGCAGGTGGACCAGCGCGGTGGTCAGCAGCTGTGCCACCTCGGCGACCGGCAGCTCGACGGGTGTCGGGTCGAAGCCGTCCTGCACCTCGTTGCGGTAGGTCTCGCCGACCAGGCCCAGCGCGTCGAGCAGGGCGCGGCGCGCCCGGTCGTCGTCGGCTGCGGCCTCGGGGTCGTGTGCGGCCAGGGCGGACCGAACCTCGCCGGCCCACCGGGCGACCGGGCGCGACAGCCGGTAGGCCGTCTCGCGTCCGGCCACCAGCTGGCGGTGCACGAAGTCGAGGTAGGCCTCGAGCTGGTACAGCGTGACCATCGACAGCCCGTAGCCGGCCAGGGCGTTGTTGGCGTCGTTCCACTCCGGGCGCTGGGTGGTCATCCAGATCCCGCCGCCCGCCACGTAGCTGCACAGCTTGGCCAGCGCCGGCACCAGCAGCTTCTCGGCGAGGGTGACCCGCACCGGCTGCCCGTCGGCCTCGACCAGCCGCCCGTCGGCGCCCAGCCGCGCCACCCGCTGGTCCACCCGCCTGGCGCGCGGCTCGTCGAAGGTGATCGTGGTGCGCGGGTCGGCGAGCATCTGCTCGTGCGAGGCGAGGCGGTAGGGCACGTCGGCGTAGGTGAACACCGCCCGGTCCAGCCACCGGCGCAGCCCGTCGGGGGCGGTGGCCTCCCAGCCCAGCAGCAGCCGGTGCAGGTAGACGACCTGGTGGTCGCCCCAGTAGCCGATGTTGCTCCACGGATCGTCGGGGTCGAGCACCTCCCAGTCCACGCCGTCACGGGAGATGCGGTAGGGGTTGTGGCCGTCGACGGTGCTGGCGTCGACGAAGGTCGCGACCACCCCCGGCAGGTAGCGCGGGAAGGAGCGCAGCAGCGCCTCCCAGTTCTGGAAGATGTCGCGCCAGTTGCCCTCGTGGTAGCGCCGCAGGCCGCCGTGCTCGGTGGTGGTCCGGATCGAGAAGCGGTTCCACGGCCGGCTCGGGTCGCCGTGACGACGCGAGTAGGCCAGTGGGAGGTACTCGAGCACCAGCCGGACGAGGTCGGGGTCGCCGCTGGCCTCGGCGTGGGCGTGCAGCTGCTCGAGGTGGACGCGGTCCCCGAGCCCCCGGATCGCGTCGGCATGGCGGCCGTGGACGTCGAGGTTGCGGGTGGCCAGGAAGTCGAGCAGGTCGGCGACGGGCAGCTCGTAGCCGTCGGGGAAGGTGCCGCCGCGCAGCACGTTGAACAGCACGTTGGACAGGTGGTGGGCGTCGGCCACCGGGTCGGCGGTGTGCTGCCGGGCGTCGGCGGCGTGCAGCAGCGTCTCGAGCCGCTCGCGGCCCGCGACGATGTCGGCGCGGACCTGCCCGCGGATGTCGGGGGCGGCGGCCTGCCGCACCCGGTCGTGGAGCCCGGCGTGGCTGAGTCGGATGTCGGCGACGAGCATCCACTCGGTCGCACCGTGCGCGGCAAGGTGCAGCCCGCCGCGCAGCAGGTAGGACCCGCGCCGGCCGGTCAGCAGCGGGACGGGCCGGTGCGCCTGCCCGGCCAACACCGCGTCGATGATTCGCTCGTCGAGGTGCACCTCGGCGTCGTCGAGTCCGGCGCTGAACACCAGCGTGGCCGACAGCGCCTCGGCCGGCTCGGCCCGGTCGGTGATCAGCGACTCGAGCGCGTAGACGGCTGCGGTGCCCCACGGCCCGGTCTCCGAGCGCTTGTAGGCGTCCACGAGGTTGGACCGGATCTGCTCGGTCAGCGCGCCGACCCCGTCGGGCATGACGTCGAGCAGTCCGTCGAGTACCTCCACCGTGACGTCGGTGCCCGCGAGCTCGGTGAGCTCGACCGTGCGCACCCAGCCGAAGGTGGGGGAGGGCTCCCAGGTGGCGCGTACCCGCAGCCCCCAGGCCGGGTTGGTCTCCTCGAGCCGCAGGGCCGTGCCCAGCACGTGCTTGGCGATCGCGCGCCGGCACCCGGGGGCGGTCCGGCGGGCGAAGGGCTGCCACATCTCGCGGCGGCCGTCGACCTCCCGGACCAGCAGGGTCACCGGGCCGGTCACGTCCACCGCACGGTGCAGGCGGTCGTCGGTCTCGTAGGGCAGCAGCGCATGGTCGGCGTCGGTGCGCCCTGCGGTGAGGGGACCGGCGCTCGAGGCGAACAGCCACAGGTCGCTGTCGGACACCACCGTGGTCAGGAACGCCTCGAGGTGGTCCACCCCGTCGATGCGGTACCAGCCGCCCGCCTCGTCGGCGAGCAACGCACCGCTGACCTGCTGCTGTCCGTGCTGCATCCTGCTGCCCTCGTTGGTTGGGGGGTGGACCCCGGCCGGGCCGGAGCGGGTCGCAGCCCGGCCGGGGGAATCGTGCCGGATCGGAGGCGTTGCGACCCGGTCAGCCCTTCACGGCACCTTCCATCGCCCCGGCGATCATCTGCCGGGAGAACAGCACGAAGGCGACCATCAGCGGCAGCACGCTGAGCAGCGTGCCGGCCATGACCATGCTGTAGTTGACGTAGTAGGTGTCGCTCAGGGTGCGCAGCGCGATCTGGATCGTGTGGTTCGACGGGTTGTTGCCGAGCACCACCAGCGGCCACAGGAAGTCGTTCCAGGCGAACAGGAACGTGTACAGCCCGAGCACCGCGGCCCCTGGGCGCACC
>SKJO01000406.1 GCA_007121975.1 Nitriliruptoraceae bacterium
ACCGGGTCGACCTCGAAGTCGTGGTCGCGCTGCACGGCGCGGGCGACCCGGCCACCGCCCGGCAGGTGCTGGCCGCGCACGGGCTGACCGGTCAGGTGCTGGCGGCCCCGGCGTCGGTGCCGTTCGGTGCCGTGATCGGTGCGGCGGTGGCCCGAACCTCGGCACCGCTGGTGCTCAAATGGGACGACGACGATCTCTACGGTCCCCACCACGTCGCCGACCTGCTGGTCGCCTTCCGGCAGACGGGCGCAGAGTTGATCGGCAAGGCCCCGGAGTTCGTGTACCTGCAGGCCTCCGACACCACCGTCTGGCGCACGCCAGGACGGGCAGAGGCCACGTCAGTCGGGCTGGCCGGGGGCACGCTGCTGATCCCGCGCGCCGTGCTCGACGATCTCGGCGGCTACCCCGCCGTTGGCCGCGCCGTTGACCACCACCTCAAGACCCGGGTGGTGGACCGCGGTCTGCGCGCCTTCCGCACCCACGGGTTCGGGTTCGTGCTGCGCCGCCACGGCGCGGGCCACACCTGGGACGCCGACGAGGCCCGCGTCGCTGACCGTGCGGTGCGGCGGATGCCGGGCCTGCCGGCGGTGCTGGAACTCGGTCCCGCCGCCGACCTGGCGACCACGGCCCCCGAAGCTGGGTGAGCCGACCGGCCACGGGCACCCCGTGCGCCTGGCCGTGACCGCCGCTGCGGCGCGGCCAGGTGCGCTGGGTACCGTGCGCCAGGTTCAGCAGCCGGAGGCACCGGGCGCCGGAGCGACGATCCACGGAGGAAACGAGGTGGACATGCCCCCGAGGCGGTGGTCAGGGGTGGTGGTGGGTTGCGCGCGTTCGACCGGACGCAGCCTCATCCTGCTGGTCGTCGTGGCGCTGGTGCTCGCGTTGCTGCCAGACCCCGCCGACGCGCAGAGTGTGCGCACCCACGGCACCGAGCGGATTCTGGGGTCGCTGCGAACCCAGCGGCTCGAGGTACGTCTGGCCGGCGGGGCCGTCGCCCGCGGCGACATCCTGCGGTTCCCAGAGCAGGACCAGAACCTCGACCTGCGCCCCCGGCTGGCGCGGGGCACCGTGGCGGGGCTGCAGCAGATGCCCTCGATGGCCTCGCGGGAACTCGGCCGTGGTGGACTGGCCGGCATCAACGGCGGCTACTTCCTGCCTCGACCGTGGGGCGCGCCCAACGGCCTGCACGTCGACCGCGGGCGGCTGCTCTCGGGCCAGGCGGTGAACAGTTTCGCCGGCGGAGGACGCCCCACCGGTCGCGGCATGGTCGGGTGGCAGCAGCACGGACGACTGGTGATGGACCGCATCCAGGTGCGCCTGCGGCTGCACCGGCCCGGCTCCGGACGCGACCCGGTCCGGTTCAGCGAACTCAACCGGCAGGTGTGGCCCGACAGTGAGGCCCACCGCCGGCCCAACGGTGAACTGCTGCTCTACGACGACCGGTTCGGCACGGCCATCGCCGCTCCCTCTGGGAGCACCATCGTCACCGTCGACGGCCTGGCGGTTGGCTCCTCGGGCCGCACCGACGGGCAGGTCGCCGAGGTTCGTTCGCTCAGTCGTGCCACCAACGTGTCCGTGCCCGAGGGGCGCCAGGTGATCGTGGGCTACGGGGCCCGTGCCGGCGACCTGGCTGGCATGGCGGCGGGCGACCCGGTCGGGGTCACGACCGACATCACGCCGGAGGCAACCTCGCCGGAAGCCTGGAGCCAACTGTGGGGCGGCGTCGCCGGGGGACAGTTGCTGGTCCGCGACGGTCGGCGTCGCCCGATGGACGAATGGATCGCGTCCGCCTCGTTCGGTGACAGCCACGTGCGGGCCCGCCAGCCGCGCACCGCCATCGCACGCACCGCCGAGGGCGAGGTGCTGCTGGTCACCGTCGACGGGCGGCGCGCCGGCTGGTCGGTCGGCCTGACGATGCGTGAGCTGGCGGACACCCTGCTGGCGCTCGGGGCGAGCGATGCGGTCAACCTCGACGGCGGCGGGTCGACCACGATGACCGTGCTCGGCCGGATCCGGAACCGGCCGAGCGAAACGGGCCGTTCGGTCGCCGACGCGCTGTTCGTCTACGCCCCCCGCCCACCGGTCGCGCGGCCGCTGCAGTCGGCCTGTCCCGGTGACCTCGAGCCCGTGCCCGGCTTCACCGACACGGCTGGCAACACCCACGCGGCGGCGATCGACTGCCTATTCGCCTGGAGGGTCACCACCGGCGTGACCGCCACACGCTTCGCGCCGGACGCTCCGGTGAGCCGGGCCCAGATGGCCTCGTTCCTGGCGCGCTGGATCGATGATCTCGCGCAGCGGGGAACGGGCACCGCCCTGCCCGAGGAGGCGCCGCTGCCCTTCGTGGACGTCCCCGACGACTTCGTGCACGCCGAAGCGATCGCGCGGCTGGCCGCCGCCGGCATCATCGAGGGGCTGACCGGCACCCGCTTCGCGCCGGGGCGTGCGGTCACCCGCGAGCAGACCGCCAGCCTGATCAGCCGCGCCGTCGAGTACGTCACCGGCACGCCGATGGCGGCCGGGCGGGACACCTTCATCGACGACAACGGCTCGGTCCACGAACCCAACATCGACCGTCTGGCGGGCGCGGGGATCCTCACCGGGGTGGGTGGGTTCGACGTCCGCCCCGGCAACCCGGTGACCCGGGGGGCGATGGCCTCGATCATGATGCGCGCGACCGACCTGCTCGTCGAACTCGAGATCGCCGTGCTCCCCGGCCTCGAGCGCAACGCCGAACTCGACTGGCCCGACGGTGACCCGGACGGTGAGTCCCCCGACCATGAGGTCGAGCGGGAGGCCGACCGCGCAGGTGACGCTGGCGACGAACCGCTCGACGGCGTCGGTGCGGACGAGCCGGTCGAGTCTCCGGCGCAGGATGGCGCCCCCGCCGACCAGGAGCGGGACACGGGTGCCGCGGCGGGGGTGGCCACCCCGACCGATGCGCCCGGCGCCGGCACCGGCGCCGAGCGCTAACCCGGCCTATGGCGGACCGGAGAACTCAGCCCACCGCGCCGTCCAGGAACGCGCGGTACAGGAACGTGGCCATCTGGGCGCGGGTGACGGGGTCGGCGGGGCAGTAGCGGCCGGGAGCGCAGCCGCCGGTGATGCCCACCTGCGCGACCGCGGAGATCGCCGGGGCGTGCACGAAGCCGGTGGGCACATCCGCGAACGGGGTCGGCAGCGGGCCCGGCGGCAGGTCCGCCGCCCGC
>SKJO01000371.1 GCA_007121975.1 Nitriliruptoraceae bacterium
GATCAGCCGGGCGTCGATCCCGACCAGCTCGCGGCGCCGGGGCCGGGCGGCGCTGAGCGCATGCTCGACCCGGCGCGCGACCCGCTCGGCGGGCATGCCCAGCAGCTGTCCCGCCTCCACGAAGGTGCGGATGCCGGGCTCGAGCCGCGCATGCTCGGGGTGGCCGTTGGTCGAGAACGAGGCAGTACTCCCGGCGAGCCCCGCCTCGGTCTTGTCCAGCAGCGGCGTGCGGATCAGCCCGGGCTCGATCAGCACCGCACGCATGGGCGTGCCGGCCAGCTCGTGGTGCAGCGACTCGACCAGCGCCTCGAGCGCGTGCTTGCCGGCGGCGTACACGGCGCTGGAGGGCAGCCCGATGCGCCCGAACTGCGAGCCGATGAACACGAACCGGCCCCCGGCGGTGCGCACCTGGTCGTACAGCGCCCGGGTCAGGGCCACCGCCCCGAGCAGGTTGACCTCGAGGTGGGCCCGCCACTGCTCGACGGGCAGGAGCTCGACCGGCCCGGTGATCGGCACGCCGGCGTTGTTGACCAGGCCGCGCAGGCCCCGGTCCCCGGCCACCTCGGCCACCGTGGCCGCAGCGCGCCCGATGGCCTGCGGATCGGTGACGTCGAGGAGCAGCGGGCGGACGTCCCCGGGCACCCGGGCCTGCAGCGCCTGGCCATCGACCTCACGGCGCACCCCGGCCAGTACCGTCCATCCGGCGCCCGCGAGCCGCTGCACGCAAGCGGCCCCGAGGCCCGTGGACGTTCCCGTGATCAGCACGACCGGCGCCATGTCACCACCTCCCGGTCCAGGTAAGCATGCCCCGGCGGCAGGTGCGCAGCGCCTCTGCTCGGGCCGGTCACCAGGAGCGCCCGCCGCCCCCACCACCGCCGCTTCCCGCGCCACCGCCGCTGCTGCCCCCGCCACCCAGCGACGATGGCCCGGTGAACATGCCGGGATCGAGGCTGCCCGTAGCCGGGGGCTGGGTGGTGGTGCGGGTCAGGTCACGCAGCAGGGCGGGCTGCGCGACGCTCAGCGCCCAGTCGTCGGGCGCCTGCGTGCGCAGCGTGCCCCCGAAGCGCGCCCACCAACGCTCCGAGCGCCCCAGCGCGAGCGCGTAGGGCAGCAGCTCGAGCGCCGGATGCCGCGTGTCGATCTCCGGCTGCTGCGCCGCCCACTGCAGCGGCTCCTGCTCGACGTTCGCGACGAACCGGTCGAACGCCTCGGCCTGCGCGAGCAGCTCTCGACCCTCGGCGGTGACCGACGGACGCCGGCCCCACCACAGGGCCACGGCGGCGAGCACGGCGAGCACGAACACCGCCAGCACGCCATACCCGGCTCCCACCGACAGCCGCGTGACCTCGACCACGGCCTGCGTCAGCCACCAGCCACCCGCGAGGACCGCGGCGACGGCCACGGCCCGGACCAGCGTGGGCAGCCGGCGCGGGCCGCGCAGCAGACCCCGGTCCGCCAGCACGTTGCGGGCCCGAGCGGTCAGCTGCCGCCCCGCCTGGTGGATGCGCCCGGCGGTCTCGCGCTCGTAGCTGCCCAGGGTCAGCGGCAGCAGGTCGGCCAGCACCGGATCCTGCTGGACCTCGGACCAGCTCCTGGTCGTGATCCGCGCCTGCTCGCCGTCGAGGCGGACCCGCACCAGCCCCCGCTGCTCGGCGTGGACCAGCTCGGCCAGCAGCAGCTCCGAGCTGGTGAACCGACGCAGCAGCCCCGCGACCTCGACGGGGCCGAGGTCTCCGGGCGGGGTCGGCAGGGCACTCGGCAAGGGTGGCAGGTCGGACGGCCGCCAGGTGCCGCTCGCGGCCCGGACATCTACCAGCACCAGCCCAAGCGTCGGCAGCGCCAGCAGCACGGCCAGCAGCAGACCGGTCACCGGGCGCGGCAGCGTGGTGCGCCAGCCCCCCTGGTCGAGCCCCGGCACGCTCGCCTCCGGCGGTCGCTCGTCGAAGGCCGCGACCTCGCTGTGCAGCGACAACGTCGCCCCGGTGTGGTCAGGGAAGGGCCCGAGCACCGCGTGCACGTCGGTGCCGGCCACCCGCACGGCCTGATCGCAGGACCGGGTCGCGCCCACGGGTCCGTGTACGCAGCGGGCCGCGGCCACCTCACCGGGCAGCGACACGGTGACCTCGACCTCGTCGATCCTGCTCGCCCACGCGAAGCCCGGCACGTCGATGCGGGTCTCGGCCTGCGCGGCGGTGGATCCGGTGACGAACGTCCAGCTCGGTGCCCGGTAGCGCAGCAGATAGCGGTAGGTGCCCCGCTCCAGCTGCTGGTCGGGGTCCCCGATGCGCAGATCCAGTCCGCCGTCGGGTCGCCGGGACTCCGACACCGGCACCGCACCCCCGTCGAGGGTCGCGGTGAGCACCTCGTAGTCGCGCAGGTGTGCCGGGCGGTTGGCCCGCTCCTCCTCGGCCAGCTCGACGATGCTGCGCGGGTTGCCGTCCTCGTCGTAGTAGTCGACCGCATCGCGGCGGGGCAGGACCACCGACCAGCCGTCGGGGATCTCGGGCGGCAGCTCGCGGATGATGCCCCGACGAGAACGCCGGAACTCCACCGTGAGCTCCTCCTCGACGAGCGCCCCGCCGCCCGGCTCGACCTGCATCTGCACCTGCAATCCGGTGATCACCATGGCGCGGTCGCGCGTGAGCAGGTGGTCGATCGAGCCGACGGTCAACCCGGTCGCGACCACGATCGCGGGCAGCAGGACCGTGGCGCGCACACGCCGGTCGCGCGGCAGCAGCTGCAGCCAGCGGGTGCGCTCCAGCCACCTGACCCCCACGATCGGCCCGGCCACCGCCAGCAGGAACAGCACCATGACCAGCCCGAAGGGCAACCCGGCACGCACCCCGCCGAACAGCACGGCAGCGCCCAAGGCGAAGGCCAGCAGCACGGACAGCAGTGGCTTGAGGACGTCGGCGCCTTCCCGGAGGTCGACCGTCGATGCTCCCCACGCCGGTCACCGGTCGGAAGGGCCGGGAGCACCGGGCGGACGAGCCCTTGGTCCCTGCTCAGTGCTGCACGCCGGTGATGCCCGCCGCCTCGAGGTGGCCGCGCACCCTGGCCCGGGCCCGGTGCAGCCGGCTCATGATCGTGCCCACCGGGACTCCGAGCAGGTCGGCCGCCTCCTGGTAGGTCAGCCCGTCGAGGTCGACCAGGGCGACCACCGCGCGGTGCTTGGCCGACAGTGCCCCCAGCGCCGCACGCACGAGC
>SKJO01000137.1 GCA_007121975.1 Nitriliruptoraceae bacterium
GACCGGGACCTGACCGCGCTGGTCGGACCCGACGTGCGGCTGCTGCGTCCCCGGGCACGGTTCGCGGACCTGCTGGTCGAGGACGAGGCGGCCGTGCGCGCAAGCTACGGCATCGAGCCGTGGCAGTACCCGGACCTGGCCGCCCTGCGCGGCGATCCCTCGGACGGACTGCTCGGCGCGCGCGGCATCGGCGCCAAGACCGCCGCGCGCCTCCTACGTGACCACGGCACCGTCACCGGCCTGTACGCCGCGCTCGACCGGCTGTCCCCGCGTCTCGAGGCGGCGCTGCGCGAAGGCCGCGAGCGCATCGAGCGCAACCTCGAGGTCATGGCGCCCATCCCCCACCTGCCCGTCGACGTCGAGGCAGCGGTGCACGCCGGCGTCGACCTCGACACCCTGCACGCCACGCTCGGACCGCTCGGGCTGGGTGCCGCGGCGCGACGGTTCACCCGGGCCGTGAACGCCCCGCCCCTGCCGCCGCGTGAGGACTGGCCGCCCGAGCCGAGCGACGGCTATGACGCCGAACCGCCGCCGGCGCCCGCCCGGCAGAGCGCTCCGCCCGCCCCGGCCGACGGCGAGCAGGTCGCGCTGTTCTGATCCCCCGCCTGACGCAACCGCTCTCGCCCGACGGGTCCGGTTCGCGACGGTCGGGGGCGGATCCGACCTCGGCTACCGTCCGCCGGTCCGTCCCGGTCCGTTCAGGAGCAGTCGTCGATGGCCGCGTTGCTCGCGCTGGGTTCGGCGCTGAGCTTCGGCGTGTCCGACATCGCCGGAGCGGTGGCCTCACGCCGCTGCTCGGCGCTGGTGGTCACCCTCGGGATCCAGATCTCCGGGTTCCTGGTGCTGCTCCCGGCGCTGGTGCTGCTGGGCGGCACCCCGTCATGGCGGGCGCTGCTGCTCGGGGCCGTGGCGGGAGCGCTGGGCAACCTCGGCCTCGTGCTGTACCTGCGCAGCATGGCGGTCGGACCGGTCGGGGTGATCTCCCCGGTCTCCGCACTGGTCGGCGCGGCCGTCCCGGTCGCCTGGGGGGTCGGCATCGCCGGGGATGCGTTGCGGGCAACGCAGTCGGTGGGTGTGCTCGCCGGGCTGGTCGCCGTGGTGCTGGTGGCCTGGTCGCCGCGGGCCTCGCTACGCGCCTACGGCAGCCGCGGCCCCCTGGTCGCACTGGTCGCCGGCATCCTGTTCGGGCTGTTCTTCGTCGCGCTGGATGCGACCCCGCCCGAGTCGGGCCTGTGGCCGCTGGTCGGGGCGCGGCTGGCCGGCACCAGCATGATCCTGGTGCTGCTCGCCGTGGCCCGGCGTGCCGGCCCGGACCGACCGGCCCTGGGGCTGATGATCCTGTCGGGCGCGACCGACATGCTCGCCAACCTGCTGTTCCTGCTCGCCACGCGCGCCGGACTGCTGAGCCTGGCCTCGCTGCTCAGTTCGCTGTACCCGGTGGTCGCGCTGGTGCTGGCCCGCTTCCTGCTGCACGAGCGCCTCACCCCGCTGCAGGCCGGCGGGGTCGCCCTCGCGCTGGGTGCGACCGTACTGCTGGTGGCCTGAGCGGCGCCGGCACGGCACCCCCGGCACGACTCAGCCGGGCACGAGCCGGCTGACCTGCCCGCCGAGGTCGAGCACGTGGACCACGCCCTCGGCGTCCGTGGTGAACCCCACCACCGACCCGCCGTCGACACCGAGGTCGGCCCGGGCCCGCACCTCGCCGTCGGCGTCGACGTCCAGCGCACGGATCGAACCGTTGCAGAAGTCGGCGTACAGGTAGGCGCCCTGCAGGTCGGGCAGCGCCGGATCCCGCACGACCACGCCCCCGGTCACCGCGCAGCCCTCGGGACCGTTGGTGTCGTACTCGTAGACCGGCGGCACGTGATCCTCGGGCTCGCTGCCGGCGAACTCCAGGCTGCCCTCCATCAGGTGCCAGCCGAAGTTGGCGCCGAACAGCGCCTCGAAGCCGACCCGGTTGATCTCCTCACGGGCACTCTGCCCGACGTCCGCGATCCACACCTCGTCGGTGACCGGGTCGAAGGCGAAGCGCCAGGGGTTTCGCAGGCCGTAGGCGACGATCTCGGCGGCCGCCTCCTCGACGTCGACGAACGGGTTGTCGGCCGGGATGCCGTAGGGCTCGGCCCCCTGGGGGTCGATGCGCAGCAGCGCGCCGAGCGGGGTGGTCAGGTCCTGGCCGGCCTCGAGCGGGTCGCCGCCGCCACCGCCGTCGCCGAGCCCGAGGTAGAGCAGCCCGTCGGGCCCGACGTGCAGGTCGCCGCCGTTGTGGTTGCCGAACGGCTGCTCGAGCCGGAACACCGCGCGCCGCTGCTCGCCGTCGACCACGCCGTCGCTGACCGCCACCGCGTCGATGCGGCTCGCGCCGTCGAGGTCGGTGAACGACAGGTACAGCTCGCTGCCGTCGGCCGCGAACGCGATCCCGAGCAGGCCACGCTCGCTGTCGGTGGTGGTCTGCTCCGACAGGTCGACCACCGCCTCGGAGAGCACGCCGTCGGTGAGCCGGTGCACGGTGCCGGCGCGCTCGGCGAGGTACAGCGCCCCGTCGGGGCCGACGTCACCCGCGATCGGCGAGTCCATCGTGACCACCGGGGTCAGAGCGACGGCAACGTCGAGGTTGGGGGGATCGTCGCTCGGCGGTTCCGCCGGCGCGGCGGGCTCGTGGGGGGCGGGGTCGTCGGGGGCCGGGGCGTCGGGGGCCGGGGCGTCGGGCGCGGGCTCGGGCGCGTCGACCGTGGGGGCCTCCTGCTCGACCCGGGGAGGGTCACCCGACGGTGCGCAGGCAGCGAGGAGCAGCGCGACGACGAGCAGGGCGGCGGGCAGCGAGGTGGAAGGCATGCCGGCAGCGTACGGGCCGTCGCTCAGCCCGGCAGGCCGGGCGGGTCGGGCAGCCGGGCGTGGATGGCGATCGGGCGGCCGTGGTCGTGCTGCTCGGTGACCTCGGGCACCCGCAGCAGTCCGGCGCCGGCACCCTGCCCGTCGGCGACCCAGGCGCACACCGCGGCATCCAGCACGTCGTCGGGGGCGGCCTGCTCATCACCGGGGAACCGGTCGGGTAGCTGCACCCCGAGCCGGGCCAGCACCGCGCGGCGGGTGGTCACCCCCGGCCAGGAGCGCTTGCGCGGCAGCGGCTCGCCGACCACGATCGTGAACGCGACCTCCGGGTGCACCTCGAGCACGGCCGGCGCCCGCCCCGCCCCCGCCCGGTC
>SKJO01000491.1 GCA_007121975.1 Nitriliruptoraceae bacterium
CGTAGGCCTTCAGGCTGTCCGCCTAGGAGGAGAATGCCGTGTCCACGCTCACGCGGGCGGCTGCACCAGGGGCAAGAGGGGTCGACACTGAGGCGGCGAGCTGATGTGATGGACTCGGTCGTGGGTGGACTGGCCGGTCGACAGTAGCGTTCGATCGGGCCACGCTGGGCTGGACGCGAGAGGTGTGTGACACAGATGCTGGATGAGGCTGACAGCCGCCCGGTGCGGTGGACCTATCTCGTGGCGCTGCTGGGCGTGATGCTGGCCACCGGCGTGTTGTGGGCGGTGGTGGGTGCCACCGATGCGTTCCGCCGTGTGGTGTTCCCAACGATCATCGTGGTCAACGGTGCGCTTGCCGTCGGCGTGATCACACGCCGGATGCCGCTGCGGGTGGTGGGAACCTGGCTGGTCGGCGCGATGGCGGCGCTGCTGTTCGGTCGCCTCATCAGCTGGGAGGCCGAGCTCGTGACACGCCCAGAGAGCCTCGACGGGTCGGTGATCGTGATCCTGGGCTGGTTCGGGATCTTGTTTGCGCTCACGTTCCTGGCGTTCGGGACTCGACGTGGGCTGCAGGTCAGCCTGGCGGGGTTTGTGCTGCTGCATCTCGGCCTCGCGGCGTCGTCTTCGCGCGGGATGCTGGCGGAGACAGAGGTGTCCGAGCTGCTGGCGTTCATCCCGGTGGGCCACGCGATCCTGATCACTATCGTGTGGGTACTCACGCGCAACACCGAGCAGTTGGCTGCCGCCCGTGCCACGACGGAGCTGCTGGCGTTGCAGGTGAGTACGGATGCGTTGACGGGGGTGGCGAACCGTCGGCGCCTCGATGACGAGCTCGGGCGCCTGGTTGCCCAGGCCCGCCGCTACGACCAGCCGTTTTCGGTAGTGCTGCTGGATCTCGACTGCTTCAAGGACATCAACGACACCTACGGTCACGAGGTCGGCGATCGGGTGCTGGTCGAGACCGTCGACCGGCTGCAGGCGGCGATCCGCGAAGCTGATCTGCTCGGACGGTGGGGCGGCGAGGAGTTCTTGCTGCTGGCTCCCCACACCGACCATCAGGCCGCGTGTGCGTTGGCGGAGCGTTGCCGTAGCGCGATCGCAAGCTCCCCGATGCCACAGGCTGGCGTAACGGTCACCGCGAGCCTGGGAGTGGCCAGCCTGAGGCCAGACGACGACGTGCGGGCGCTGCTGCGCCGCGCGGACCTTGCCATGTACACCGCCAAGAGCGACGGCCGCGACCGTGTGGTCGGCATCCCCGACTTCATCGGCCCGGACGAGGCCGAGACATCCGACCTGGCGAACGGGACCCCGGGACAGGCCTGGCCGAAGCACCCGTAGCTGACCCGGAGACCGCACGCCAGTACCACTCCACGAGGCCAGATCGCTGGACGCGCCGTGGCCGGCCAGCCGATCGCTCACGGTCAGCGGGACCTGCGCTACAGCCGGCTGGGGGAAGCGGCCGGCAGGCCGCGCTGGGCCTGCAGCGTCCAGCCTACGTCGGCTCTCCGGCCACGTTGACCCGGTCACGGCCACCCGCCTTGGATGCGTAGAGCGCTTCGTCGGCGCGACGAAGCAGGCTCCGCATCGTGTCGCCAGGCTGGTAGCTGGCGACCCCGAAGCTCGCCGAGACCTGACCGACCTGCGGGAAGGGGGTCCCGGCAACCAGCGTGCGGCAGCGCTCGGCCAGTCGGGCAGCGTCGTCAGCACCGGTGCCGGGCGCGATCACAGCGAACTCCTCGCCGCCCCAACGTCCTAGCACGTCTGTGGAACGCAGGGCGCCGGCAAGCCGGTCGACCGTGTCACGCAGGACCTGATCGCCCGCGTCGTGGCCGAACTGGTCGTTGACGGCCTTGAACCGATCGAGGTCGAGGAGAACGACCGACAGGGGCTGCCCGTACCTGGCGGTTTCACCCAGCCGCCGGTCGAGCTCGAACTCCAGCCGGCGCCGGTTGGCTACGCCCGTCATCACGTCGGTGTTCGCCTGCTCCTTGAGAAAGGTCGTTTGGGTCCGCGCCCGGGCCAGCATCTCCTTTCGGCTCGACAGCACCCACAGCAGCGCGATCATCGCGCCGTGGAGAGGGGTGGCCGCCAGGACGATCGCTGTGCGTTCGGTCACCGCGCCGGCAACCACCTCGGGGGCGACACCGGGGACCACGAGCGCAGCGAACACGCCGTAGATGCTCAGGCTGAGGCGCAGCGACACAGAAGTGTCGAACGCGACGAAGATCAGAGTGAACAACAGCGCGCCCAGCAGCATGGGCTCCGCAACGTCGAGCGGCGTCGCGAGGAGCTCGTCTGGACCAAACAGCATCAGGGCCGTCCGAGCCAGGAAGAACAGCGCCATCGTCGCGATGATGACCCGCTCTGTCACAGCGACGCTCAGCTTGCCGGACACAAGGCCAGCCAGCACCGCGGCGAGGAAGACCACTCGGGCCGGATAGGTGGCCAACGCAATGTCGCTGCTCTCCGCACCGGTCGCAGCCCAGAGCAGCACCATGGCTGCGATCGCGATGGCAACGGCGATGATGTAAGAGCGGCGCTTGCCGAACTGCTCGGTTGCTGGGAGGCCGCGAGTGTTGCTCACTGGTTGCATCCTCGTGTGCTTGTTGCCCGAACCATCGACAAGTGCGCGCCGCGGCGTGATCAGCCCGCGCTGTGTGTGCGCTCAGGCACACGCCGAGCCAAGTCACGCCGCCCGGTCGGCTGACACCACCTGGTCAGACACAACCAGACCCGAACGGGCATTCCATGGCGTTTGGATGGCGCCTGGGCGAGGAGTCGTCGGTGGTGGCGAGGGCAGGCGGTCGCGGTCAGGGCTGGGTACCGGTCGTGCCTTGGCGGATTGCTTCGGCTGCGGCCTCGGTGCGGTTGTTGACTCCGAGCTTGGCCAGCACGCGGGCGACGTGCTGTTCGACGGTCCGGGGGCTGATGTAGAGGCGTTCGGCGATGTCGGCGTTCGTCAGCCCCTCGCCCAGCAGTGCCAGTACCTCCTGCTCCCGGTTGGTCAAGGGCTGCAAACCCCTGGGTCTGGTCCGGCTGTCCGACACCCCGAGGTCACGGAGCAGGCCCGCGGCGCGGTCGGCGTCGTAGGCGGCACCGAGCGCCTCGAAGGCGGCGAGCGACACGCGAGCTTCGTCTACGGCGACCTGGGAGGCGACCTCACGAAGTGACTCGGCGAGCAGCAGCCGTGTGCGGGCGGCTTCCAGCGGCATCCCCAACCGGGTGAAAGTGGCCAGCGCCGTTTCGAGATGAGCACGGGCGCCGTCCGCCGCTTCGCGTACACGACCCTCCAGCCGTGCGGCACGTGCCGTGGCGATCGCGCATCGCTGCGAGGCCCCCAGGTCGGCCAGGCGTTGGGCCATCTCCAAGGCAGCGTCCAGGCGGTGTTGGGCGAACTCCGCCTCCCCGAGCAGCTCCCAGAGCGGCAGGGACGCGAGCTTCTCGCCGCCGACCTCGGCGAGGCAGCGGCGCAGTGCCGTCTCGGCGGTGGCTGCGCGTCCACGTCGAAGGTGGATTCTCGCGATCGCGCCAACGGCTGCTGGCTGGTCCTCGAGGCCGACGACGAGCCGCTCGGCCTCCTCGAGGCGTCCCTGGTCGAGCCGCAGCCCGGCCAGGGTGGCCAGCGCCTGATGGTGCAACGCGGGCATTGCGTCCCGTGAAGCATCCAGCGCGGCGGTGAGCTCTTCCTCGGCCTGGACCCAGTCGCCGATGTCGACCAGGATTGCGGCGTAGAGCGTGCGGCACTCGACGTACAGGAACGGGCTGCCGTAGCGTCGGGCGTATCGATCCGTGGCGCGGATCCACTGCACGGCCCGCTCGAACTCCGCGCAGGAGGTGCACGAGATCATGGTCGTGCAACTGGTGAACACGACCGTGTCGCGATGGCGGCCCTCGCCGCCCAGCGACCCGGCCATCGCCTCGTCGAGGTAGCCGACACCCTCGGCGACGCGGCCCTGCTCGACCAGCGCGGCGCCGAGCTGGCTGAGCGCACACAGCTGCAGGTCGGCATCGCCGGCGTCCTGGCCGAGCTCGTAGGCCTTGCGTGCCAAGGCCTCGCTCTCGGTGGGATCTGGTGTCGCGAGGGCCTCGTGCAGCAGCACCTGCGCCAGCTGCGTCCCGAGGCCGTGCTCGTCGGCCAGCCGCCGCGCCCGGGCCAGCCACCCCGCGGCTGCGGCGTCATTACCGAAGTTGGCCGCGTCGATACGGCACAGCCACAGCGCGACATCCACAGCGCGCTCGTGCTCACCGTCGCGCAGGTAGGCCGCATACCCCTGCTCGCGCAGCTCGACCCCCTCGAGGTGCTCGCCGAGCCAGAAGCGTGCCTCACCGAGCCCGTCGAGCGCCGCCGCGCTGGACTCGATCTCCAGTGCCGCCGCGAAGGCCCGGGCGGCCTGGTCCCAGTCGCCCTCGGCCAGGGCGCGTTCGCCTGCGGCGAGCAGCGTCTGCGCGTCGTCCGACATGCACCGCATCGTAAGTCCGCGGTCTGCGATCTGCGTGGGGGAATAGGTGGTCCTACGGATGCTCACCACCCGTCGCTCCCGCAGGCTTGTCAACGATCGACGAGCCATCGTCCGCGGCGCCAGTGAGGAGGATCCTGCGATGAGCACGCAGACGACATTCGACGAGCACGCCTACAAGGCCGACCTGCGACGCGAATGGCGTGAGGCGGCACCCGGCTGGCAACGCTGGTTGGAGGTGCTCGAAGCCGATTGTGCCATGCCCGAGCTCGGCCGGTGGCTGCTGGGGGCCGTTCAGCCGCAACCAGGTGATCGCATCCTGGATGTGGGCACCGGCTACGGAGAGCCGGGCTTGACCGCGGCCCGGGCGGTGGCACCGGGTGGACACGTGACCCTGCAGGACCTCTCGGGCGAGATGCTCGCGCTCGCTCACGACCGGGCAGCCGACGCTGACCTTGGCGACGTCGGGGTGGACATCGTCGAGGGAGACGCCGACGAGCTCACGCTGCCCGCCGGCCGGTTCGACGCCGTGATCTCGCGCTCGGTGCTGATGTACCTCGCCGACCCGGCCGCCAGCCTCGCGCGTCTTCGCGCCGGCCTGCGCCCTGGCGGCCGGCTGGCGGCAAGCACCTGGTCCGGCCCCGACGACGTCACCATGGCAGCCCCCGTACAGATCATCCGGCGCCTGCTCGACCTCCCCGCCCCGCCCACGGGCCAACCAGGCCTGTTCGCACTGGCTGACCCGCAGCGGCTTCACGAGGTCGTCACCGCTGCCGGCTTCACCGACGTGGAGCTGGGCACGGCAACGGCGGTGTTCGAGTTCACCTCCCCCGCCGAGGCGACCCGGTTCATGCGTGACTGTGCGCCTCCGGTCACCGCGCTGGTGGAGAACCAGCCGCCGGAGGTCCGTGAGCGCGTCTGGCTGCGCGTCACCGACGAGGCGTGGGAGCCCTACGTCGGCGACGACGGACGTGTCCGGCTGCCCAACCTGGCCCACTGCGTGACGGCCATCAACCCGCCGTGACCACCTCGTCCGACCAGGCCTCGGCGCGGCCAAGGAGGCAACTGATGCACGTTGACGATTTCGACCGAACCAGCATCGACCACGTCCTGACCACCACTCGGGCCGTGCGGCGGCGGCTCGACCTGGACCGCCCGGTCCCGCTCGACGTGGTGCGCGAGTGCCTCGAGATCGCGCTGCAGGCACCCAACGGCTTCAACTTCCAGCGCTGGCGGTGGCTGGTGATCACCGACCCCAGCATCCGAGCTGCCATCGCGGAGATCTACCGCCGCGTCGAGCTGCCTGCCGTCGAAGCCCTGGCGTCACAGGTCCCTGCCGACGACTTCGACACTCAGAAGGTTGCGGCCTCGAGCCGCTACCTCGGCGATCACCTCGAGCGGGTGCCGGTCCACGTGATCCCGTGCCACGCCGGCGGTCTCCAGCAGGATCGTGAGCTGTTCACCCATCTTGGCTACGACACCGACCTGGACAACATGGTCGCAGCCTCCACCTACGCCGAGATCTGGCCGGCCGCATGGAGCTTCATGCTCGCTCTGCGCAGCCGCGGGCTGGGGTCGTCACTGACCATGATCCACCTCGGCGCCGAGCCCGAGGTCGCCCGACTCCTCGACATCCCCGACGAGATCTCCCAGGCGGGCCTGATCCCCGTGGCCTACTTCCGCGGCGAGGACTTTCGCCCCGCCCCACGCCGCCCCCTCGACGAGGTCGCCTTCCACGACCGCTGGGGCCAGCCACTGACCAGACCGGCAACATCCACCAGCGTGGGGCCGCTGTGATGCTCACTCGACTGCAGCGAAGACTCTGAAAACGACCACCGAAGAACCCCTCCGTACCGTGCGAAGCACCGCCCTCGACGACAGGCCGTCCACCGTAAGGCGACCAGTTGAACGCGCACCCGTGAAGCCACGTCAGCCTGGCTGCATCACCGGGCGTGTGCGGGTCCCGCAAGGGCTTCCAACGACACATGGATTCCGGTGCAGGTGGTAGGGGTCCCGTCTCCGAGACGACGTGCGTAGGCTGAGGTCATGCGCTGGTGCGTGCTGGGACCGGTCGAGGCCGTCGTGCAGGGACGAGGTACGACGATCGGTAGCGATCGGCGTCGGGCGATCCTGGCTGCGCTGCTCGCTGCCCGAGGGGGCGTGGTGTCCAGCGGCCGGCTGGTAGAGGCCGTCTGGGGGGAGGATCCTCCGCCGAGCGCGGGCACGTCGCTGCGCAGCCACCTGGCACGCCTGCGCGGGGAGCTCGCCGAGCTCTCGCCGTCGGACACCGGGGTCCTGGTAACCGAGCCGGGTGGCTACCGGATCGAGCTCACCGACGGCGAGTTGGACGCCGAACGGTTCGAGCGGCTGGTCGAGCAGGCCCGGGCACAGAGGCACACCGAGCTCGGCACGGCCGTCGAGCTGCTGGAGGAGGCCGAGGCTCTGTGGCGTGGCCCGGCGTTCGGTGAGCTGGCCGACCGCGAGGTGGTGCGCCCGGAGGCGGTGCGTCTCGAGCGCCTGCGTACGTCGGCGGCTTCCGAGCGGATCGATGCGCTGCTGGCGCTCGGGCGTCATCAGGAGGCCATCGGCGAACTGGAGGGTCGACTGGCCGAGGACCCGCTCGATGAGCAGGCGTGCGAACAGTTGATGGTGGCGCTGTGTCGCGATGGCCGTCAGGCCCGTGCGCTGGCGGTCTTTCAGCGGACCCGGGACCGGCTTCGCGACGAGCTTGGGGTGGACCCGTCACCGTCGCTGCTGTCGCTGCACGAAGGGGTGCTGCGTCAGGATCCCGACCTCGCGCCGCCTCGGTCCCCCCGGGTCGAGCGGCAGGGATCCGCAGATGAGGAGTCGGGCTCGCTGCCTCCCGTGTCGGCGGGATCGCCCACACGGCTGTTCGGCCGCGACGAGGACGTCGAGTGGGTCGCGGGACTGGTCGCAGACGCGCCACTGGTGACCCTGATCGGGCCGGGCGGGGTGGGCAAGACCCGGCTGGCCGAGCAGGTCGCCGGGGTCGTGGCCGGAGGGTTCGACGACGGCGTGGTGTGGGTCCGGCTGGCGTCGGTCTCCGACCCGGCCAGCGTCGGCGCGGCCCTGCTGGCGGCCCTGGACGTCCCACAGCACGGCGGTGGCACGGCTGGTGAGATGTTGGTCCGTTCGGTTGGCACGCGCCGGCTGCTGCTGGTATTGGACTGTTGCGAGCACCTGCTGGAGTCGGTGTCGCCGCTGGTGGCGTCGGTGCTGCGTGGATGCCCGAATGCCGGCGTGCTGGCGACATCCCGAGAACCGTTGCGCCTGCCCGGGGAGCGGGTGTGGCGGGTGCCGCCACTGCGCGTGCCGAGCCGCCACGCCGACGTTGCCGATGTCGTCGCAGCGCCGGCCGGCGCACTGTTCTGCGCCCGTGCAGCGGCCGCCGAACCCAGCTTCGCCCTCACCGACGACAACGCCGCTGTCGTCGCAGAGCTGTGCCGCCGTCTCGACGGGGTCCCGTTGGCGATCGAGCTCGCTTCCGCACGGGTTCGTGCGATGACGCCGGCCGACCTGCTCGCGCGGCTCTCGGACCGCTTCCAGTTGCTGACCGGCGGACCGTCGCACGAGGCGGGCCGCCACCGCACGCTGGAGGCGATCGTGGCATGGTCCCACGACCTCCTCGACGACCGCGAAGCACGGCTGTTCGAACGGCTGGCGGTATTCGCCGGCTCGTTCACGCTCGAGGCCGCCGAGCAGGTCTGCGCCGGTCACGGGCTGGCATCCGGCGAGGTGGCCGGGCTGCTGGCCGAGCTGGTGGACAAGTCGATGGTGACGGTCGAGCGCACCGACACGACGCTGCGCTATCGGCTGCTGGACACGCTGCGCGACTACGGCGCGGCACGGCTGGCCGAGGCCGGCGCGACCAACGCTGCGCGCGACGCCCACGCCGCCTACCACCTCGACCTCGCTGAGGAACACGACGCGCGGATCCCCGGCCCCGACGAGAAGGCGGCGTTGGCGGTGATCGACGGGGCGCTCGATGACCTGCGTCTCTCGCACGAGTGGCTGGTCGACACCGGTGACGTCGATGGCGCCCTGCGCCTGTCGGCCGCCCTGGGGACCTACCTGGTGCTCCGGCTGCGTCTCGAGGTCGGCAGGTGGATCGAGCGAGCGCTGGCGCTGCCCGGCGCCACCGAACATGCGCTGTACGCGTTGGGGCTCGCCATCACCGCTCGTGCTGATGGCCTCCGGGGCGACCTGGAGCCGGCTCGCCGCAAGGCTCGGACCGTGCTGGCCCGAGAGGACAACGACCTCGCGGCGTGGTACGCCATCACCACCTTCGGAGCGATGGCGATGCTCACCGGCCGCCTCGACGACCTGACCGCGCTCGAGGACCGGACGACCGCGGTGGCCGACGCACTCGACGCTGACGATCGTCGAGCCGTCGTCCACGCGCAGCGAGTGGTCGCCTACCTGTCCGCCGGGCACCACCAGCAGGCGCGCGACGAGGCCGCCCAACTCGAGGCGGTCACCCGGCAGGCCACCAGCCCCATCCTGCAGGCCCTACTGCACCAGTCTCTCGGCGCGGTGCTGGCCAGAACGGATCCAGCAGAGGCCGCACGCCGTCTCGAAGCGGCGGTGGCTCTGGCCCGCGACATCGGCGTCCACCTGATCGCTGGGGGAACGCTCGTGATCCTCGCCACGCTGCACAGCCGCGAAGGGGAGTACGAGCAGTCGCTGGCGCTGTTGCGCGAGGCGATCATCTACTGGCGCCGGTTCGGCGGGAGGCAGCAGCAGATCGAAGGCCTACCCATTCTCGTCGAGACGCTGACGCACGTTCGCGCCGACGAGGCAGCCGCACGGCTGTACGGCGCCGCCAACGCACCGGCACTCAACGTCAGCTTCGATGCCGAGTCCGACCGGCTCGCTGCAGCCTGGCGACGACTCACCGAACGGATGGGCGTCGACGCTGCTAAGGCTGCCGCCAACGAGGGACAACGGCTCTCCCTGCCCGAGGCGGCCGACGAGGCCTTGGCGGTGCTCAACGACCTGCTCGACCGCTAGGGCTCGGACTCGAGCCCATGCCGGGCGTGGCGCCGCCGCTTCGCGACCACAACGCCACCACAACATCCAGCTGCCACCATCACCTCCACGTCGACCGGCTACAGCGCCGTGAGTGCCGTCGAGGACCGCCTTGCCCGGGGCAAGGTACAGCGGGTTCCAGCAGCTCCTTGAGGACGGCTAGCGCCCTGTTGACGAACGCTTTCGAGACGGCATCGGATTAGGGAGGAGAAGGATGAAGAAGAACATCACAGCGACCGCGATGGCGATCCCGCTGGCACCGACCGTGTTCGCGAGCGCGGCGTCCGCGCCGGGCCAGCCGCCAGCCGGACCGTGGGGGTAGCTCATGGGTGGCGAGGTCACCAGGTCGACGGAAGTGGTTCTGCCGGTCTCGGTCGACGAGGCGTGGGCGGTGCTGTCGGACACGCCACGGATGGTCGCGCTCGACCCGCTGATCGATCGGTATGACCCAGAGCACGGGGTGATCGAGGCGGGGACGCTCAACCGGGTGCAAGGTCGCATCGGCCCCTTCCCCACGAGGTTGGTGACCCGGACCGAGGCCCTCGAACCCCCGAAGCGGGCGGTGTTCGTGTCGGTGACGCCCTCACAGCCGGTGCGGATCCGCGCCGAGGAGACCCTCGACCCCGCGGAGGATGGCTGCCGCCTGCGGGTCACGATCACCGCCACCTCGACCCTGCCGCTGCTCGGCCCGCTGTTCGCACGCGCCATCATCCGGACGATGCTGGCGCAACGACGCCGGTTGCTGGACCGTCTACGCGCCGAGATGGCCGATGGGTGAACAGGCCGCCGATGCTGCCGGAGAGCACACAGAAGAGACACGGATGCGCGACAAGGACCGACACAAGGATCGTGGGCGACAGCGCCGGGGTCTCGCGGCGGCGGAAGAGCGCCTGTTCGACGTCCTCGGCCTCGCACCAGCCAGCCGCCAAGTCGTGCTGCGGGAGGCGCCCGTCGAGCAGGCCCGCGTGCTCGAGGTCGGTGAGGGACCGCCGCTGCTGTTCGTGCACGGTGCCGGAATGACCGCCGCGGTGTGGGCGCCGCTGCTGGCCGAACTGCCACACCGGCACAGCATCTGCGTCGACCTGCCGGGCTACGGGCTGACCGATCCGTTCGACTATCGCGGGGTGGACCTTCGCGAGCACGCGCGGACGTTCCTATCGGCCCTGCTGGACGCACTCGGGCTCGACGCCGTGCCGGTGGTCGCCAACTCGCTCGGCGCCACCTTCAGCCTGTACCTGGCTGCGGCGCACCCCGGGCGGGTCACGCGCCAGGCTCTGCTCGGCGCGCCCGGGATCGCGTTCCCCGGCGCGCAACCAAGCCCCGCGATGCGCCTGTACAGCCGCCCTGCGCTGAGTCGGGTGGCCTCCGCGTTGTCCCCGCCAATCACCCCAGGGATCACCCGACGGATCCTCACCTCGGTGTGCGGTCGCCCGGCAGTGGCCAACGTGCCCGAGGCGATGATCGAGGTCGTCACGGCTGCCACCCACATCAGCGAGCCCACCACACGTACGTTGACGCCCGAGCTGTTCGCCGCCGGCCGGCCCCGACCCGAGCTCGCCCTGACCGAGGCCGAGCTGGCCGCGATCACCGCGCCCACCCGGCTGGTGTGGGGCAGCCAGGATCGCTTCCAGCCGCCCGCCGCCGGCCGGGATGCCGCCACCGTGCTGGCCGACGCCGAGCTGGTCGAGGTGCGGGGCGGTCACCACCCCTGGTGGGACGACCCGGCCGGCTGCGCCGCGCTGCTCGACGAACACCTCGTAGCGCCCCAAGACGAGGACGGCGATCGTGGCCAGACACACCGATGAGGGACGCTACGACTACCGGAAGGTCTTGCACTGTTCTTCACCCACCACGGCGCTGCCGACGAACCGGTCGTGCTCGAGCCATCCACAACGCCACTACAGCACGGTCACAGCATCCCGGTGCGAGGGTGTGTGCCGACGTCGTTCCACGACACGGCGAGGGAGGTTCGCGATGACTGTCCAGGACACCGAGATGTCCGTGGATGCCGCGACCGAGGCGGTGTTCGAGATGGTCGGTGGCGTGTGGACGTTCAAGACGCTGGCTGCCGCCGTGGAGCTCGGTCTGTTCGGCGCGCTCGCAGGAGGCCAGAAGGCCACCAAGGAGGAGCTCGCGGCCGAGCTGGGCCTGCCGGAGCGTCCCGCCGATGTGCTGCTGGCCGCCTGCACCTCCCTCGGACTGCTGGACAAGGACGGTGACCACTACCGCAACTCCGCGCTGTCTGAAGCGGTGCTGGTGCCCGGCAGCCCCGACGA
>SKJO01000097.1 GCA_007121975.1 Nitriliruptoraceae bacterium
GGCAGCGCGCGGATCGGCGCCCGGTCAGCGGCGGGGTAGGCCCCGCCGCGACCGCGCGGCCTCGAGGGTGTTCTGCAGCAGCATGGTGACCGTCATCGGGCCCACACCACCAGGCACCGGGGTGATCGCCCCTGCCACCTCGGCGACCGCATCGAAGTCGACGTCGCCGACCAGCGAGCCGTCGTCGTCGCGGTTGGTGCCCACGTCGATCACGGTGGCGCCGGGCTTGACCATGTCGGCGGTCACCAGGCGCCGCACCCCGACCGCGGCGACCAGCACGTCGGCGCGGCGACACACCTCGGCCAGGTCCCGGGTGCGCGAGTGGGCCAGCGTGACCGTGGCATCGCGCCCCTTGAGGGTGAGCATCACCGACAGGGGCCGGCCCACCAGGTTGGAGCGTCCGACGATCACCACCTCGCTACCCGCCACCTCGACGCCGGCGTGCTCGAGCAGTTCGAGCACCCCGTAGGGCGTGCAGGACAGGAAGGTCGGATCGCCGATGGCCAGCCGGCCGGCGGTATAGGGGTTGAGGGCGTCGACGTCCTTGGCGGGAGCGATGAGCTCCTGGACCCGGCGGGCATCGAGGTGGTCGGGCAGCGGCAGTTGCACCAGGATGCCGTCGATGGCCTCGTCGTCGTTGAGGGCCCGCACGACGTCCTCGAGATCCTCCTGACTGGTCGCCTCCGGCAGCACGACCTGGCGCGAATGCAGGCCGGCCGCCTCCGAGGCGCGGTGCTTCATCCCCACGTAGACCTTCGAGGCGGGGTCCTCACCCACGATCACGGCGACCAGTCCGGGCTGTACCCCGTGCTCGGCGCGCAGTCGGGCGACGTCCTCGGCGATGCGTGCGCGGACCTGCTGGGCCAGCGCCTTGCCGTCGATCAGGCGTGCGGTCACGTCGGGCTCCTCAGTGGCGGAAGTGGCGGCGGCCGGTCAGCACCATCGCGATGCCGTGCTCGTCGGCGGCGGCGATGACCTCCTCGTCACGCACCGAGCCGCCGGGCTGCACGATCGCGACCACCCCCGCCGCGACCGCCGCATCCGGCCCGTCGCGGAAGGGGAAGAACGCGTCGCTGGCCAGCACCGAGCCGTGCTGGCGGCCCTGCGAGCGCTCGACCGCCAACCGCACGCTGTCGACCCGGCTCATCTGCCCTGCACCGGCGCCGATCAGCTGCCGGTCCTTGACCAGCACGATCGCGTTGGAGGTGGTGTGCTTGGCGGCGATCCACGCCATCCGAAGGTCGGCCATGACCGCGTCGGACGGGGCGGTGCGGGTCACCACCCGCCAGTCGTCCCACGGCTCGGGCTCGGTGTCACCCTCCTGCACGAGGACCCCACCCGCGATGCTGCGCAGCGTCGGGCCGGGGTCGCCGGCGACCAGCTCGGGCTGCTCGAGCACCCGCAGGTTGGTCTTGGAGGCCAGCAGGCCATAGGCCTCGTCGTCGTAGCCGGGAGCGATCACCACCTCGGTGAACACCTCGAGGATGCGCCGGGCCGTGGGCGCGTCGATCGGGCGGTTGGCGGCCACGATCCCGCCGAAGGCACTGACGGGGTCGCCCTCCAGCGCCCGCTCGTAGGCCCGTTCGAGCCGTTCGTCGAGTGCGAACCCCGACGGGTTCTTGTGCTTGATGATGGCCACGGCGGGATCGTCGACGTCGAGCACCAGCCCCCAGGCGGCATCCGCGTCCAGCAGGTTGTTGTAGGACAGCGGCTTGCCGTGCCGCTGACGGGCGCCGGCCACGCCTGCCGACGACCCGGCCGTGGACCGCCGGTACAACGCCGCACGCTGATGGGGGTTCTCGCCGTAGCGCAGCGTTGCCTCGCGGGGCAGCACCAGATCCAGCTGCTCGGGCAGCAGCTCGTCGCGGGCGAACCAGGCCGAGACCGCCGCGTCGTAGCGGGCGGTGTGCGCGAAGGCGGTGCGGGCCAGCTCGAGGCGCGTGTCGTTGGCCAGGCCCCCGTAGGCCTGCAGGTCGGCCAGCACGCGCGTGTAGTCGCCCGGGTCGACGACCACGCCCACCGAGCCGTGGTTCTTGGCGGCAGCCCGGATCATGGTGGGCCCGCCGATGTCGATCATCTCGATCACCTCGGCCTCGTCGGCCCCGGACTCGACGGTGGCCGCGAAGGGGTAGAGGTTGACCACGACCAGGTCGATCGCGGCGATACCCAGCTGCTCGAGCTGCTCGACGTGCCCGGGATCGTCGCGGTCGGCGAGGATGCCGGCATGGATGACCGGGTGCAGGGTCTTGACCCGTCCGCCCAGGCACTCGGGGAACCCGGTGACCTCGGCCACCCCGGTGACCGGTAGGCCGGCCTCGGCCAGGACCTTGGCGGTCGAGCCTGTGGACAGGACCTGCACGCCGTGCTCGACCAACTCGGCGACGAAGGGGGCCAGGCCCTGTTTGTCGTAGCAGCTGATCAGCGCGCGACGCAGCGGCCGGTGCTGCGGATCGGAGGTGATGGTCACGGCAGCTCCTCGGGCTCGATGTGCACGGTCCGACCCACGATGTGCAGCCGGTCCTGGCACAGCAACTTGACGCAGGCGGGCAGCAGGTCGTGCTCGACCGCCTTGATGCGGGTGTGCAGCGAGGCTTCGGTGTCGTCGGGCTCGACGGGCACGCAGCGCTGGGCGATGATCGGGCCGTGGTCCACCTGCTCGTCGACCAGGTGGACGGTGGCCCCCGTGACCCGCACGCCGTGTGCGAGCGCGTCGCGCACGGCATGGGCGCCCCGGAAGGCGGGCAGCAGCGACGGGTGGGTATTGAGTACGCGGTCAGGCCAGCCCCGCAGGAACCGCGCGGAGAGCACGCGCATGAACCCGGCCAGCACCACCACGTCGGGCTCGTGGGCGGCCACCGCGGTGGTCAGTGCCGCCTCCCAGGCCGCCCGGTCGGGGTGGTCGGACAGCGCCAGCGCCACCACCGGCAGCCCGCGCCGGCGGGCGTGCTCGAGGCCGCCGGCGGTTGGCTGGTCGCTGGCCACCACGACCACCTCACCGCCGAAAGCGGGGTCGGCGTCGATCGCTTCGAGCAGGGCGACGAGGTTGGTCCCCGACCCCGAGACCAATACCGCGACCCGGCGCGTGGGTGGCACGCTGGTCGACACCGCTGGCTCCTGGTGGCACGTGCAAGGATGGGCGTTGAGCCGGCGATGCTAGTGGCTTGCGGGCCCCTCCCCGCCCCCCGCCC
>SKJO01000267.1 GCA_007121975.1 Nitriliruptoraceae bacterium
CGGGCTCCCGAGGACCCGATCGTGCTCGTCGGTGGCCATGCGGCGTTCAACCCCGAGCCGCTGGCCCCGTTCGTCGACGCGGTCGCGCTCGGCGACGGCGAGGAGGTCACGGTCGAGATCGACGCGGTCGTGCGGGCCTTCAAGCAGCGGGTCTACGCCGACGGCGGGGTCCCCCGCGCCGCCGATCGTGACGAGCTTCGCCGCGAGCTCTCCCGGATCCCCGGGGTGTACGTGCCGGCGCTGTACGAGCCCGCCTACCACGCCGACGGTCGGCTCAGGCGCACCGCGCCGGTCCAGCCCGGGGTGCCCCCGGTCGTGGCCAAGCGCACCGTGCAGGATCTCGAGTCCGTGCCCCTGCCGCGCCGGCAGCTGGTGCCGTTGACCGAGACCGTCCACGAGCGCTTCAGCGTGGAGATCTTCCGCGGCTGCACCCGCGGCTGCCGCTTCTGCCAGGCGGGCATGATCACCCGACCGGTGCGCGAGCGCCGCGTCGACACCATCCGCGACCTCGTCGAGCAGGGCGTGGCCGACACCGGGTACGGCGAGGTGGGCCTGCTGTCGCTGTCCTCGGCGGACCACTCACAGATCCTGCCGCTGGCCAAGGGGCTGGCCGACGACTACGCCGGCACCACCACCTCGTTGTCGCTGCCCTCCACCCGGGTGGATGCGTTCACCGTGGGGCTGGCCGACGAGTTGGCGCGCAACGGGCGGCGCACCGGGCTCACCTTCGCGCCGGAGGCCGGCAGCGAGCGGATGCGGGCGGTGATCAACAAGCAGGTCTCCGAGGACGACCTGCTGCGCACCGCCGAGACCGCCTTCGCCCAGGGATGGCGCCACCTCAAGCTGTATTTCATGGTCGGCCTGCCCACCGAGACCGACGAGGACGTGCTCGCGATCGCCGAGTTGGCCGTGCGGGTGCTGCGCCTGGCTCGGCGTCACGGCAAGGGCAACCGGCTGACGTTGTCGGTCGCCGGCTTCGTGCCCAAGCCCCACACCCCGTTCCAGTGGGCCGTGCAGGACCCGCCCGAGGAGCTGCGCCGCAAGCTGTCGCTGATCCGTCACGCGATCAAGGAACACCGCGCCATCACGGTGCGCACCAACGACCCCGAGGACGGCGTCATCGAGGGACTGCTCGCCCGCGGTGACCGCCGGGTCGCCGCGGTGGTCGAGCGCGCGTGGCAGCTCGGCGCCCGCTTCGACGGCTGGCAGGAGCAGCCCACCCTGCCGCTGTGGCGCCAGGCGCTGGCCGACACCGGCGTCGAGCTCGAGTGGTACGTCGCCCGGGAGCGCGACCGCGACGAGGCCCTGCCCTGGGACCACCTCGACACCGGTCTGGAGCGCAGCTGGCTGTGGGAGGACTGGCTCGACGCGCAGCAGGCGCAGAGCCTCGAGGACTGCCGCTTCACCGGCTGCTACGACTGTGGGGTGTGCCCCGGTCTCGACCTCGCGCACGACCTGGGTGTGCAGGCCACGGGTGGCGAAGGTCATGGCTGAGCGGCCACACGCGGCGACTGGTGGTGCCCGTCCGGCCCTGCACCGCCTGCGCATCCGCTACACCAAGCTCGGGCGCACCCGGTTCGTGTCCGCCCGCGACCTCGGGGCGGTGTTCGAGCGCAGCCTGCGCCGCGCCGCGCTGCCCATCGCCTACTCCGAGGGCTTCACGCCCCACCCGAAGGTCTCCTTCCCGGATGCGCTCCCGGTCGGCACGGCTTCGACCGGCGAGTACGCCGAGCTCACCTTCACCGCGCCGCCGGACCTCGACCGTGATCCGGCGCGCCTGTCCGACGCGCTGCCCGAGGGCATGGACGTCCTCACCGCTGTCGGGGTCCCGGAGGGCACGCCCAAGCTGGCGCGCCTGATCCCGGCGGCCCTGTGGGAGTTGGCCTGGCCGCCGGTGGATGCGGCCGAGCTCACCCCCCTGCTCTGCCGACGTGCCGAGGCTCTGCTCGCGGCCGACCGCGCCGAGGTGACCCGACACCGTCCCGACGGTGACCGGATCCTCGATGTGCGTCCCGCGCTGCTGGCCCTGGCCGCGTCGACCCGTCGCGGCTCCGACGCCGACGACCGCACCGTCCTCCGAGCGGTGCTCCGCAACGACGGCCCGACCGTGCGACCTTCCGACCTCGTGACTGCGCTCGCGCGCGGAGACGTGGCCCCCCCACCCACGATCGTGCGGGTGGTGCAGGGGGAACCGCTGCCCGACGGCGTGCGCGATGCGCTGGGCGGCGAGGTCGAACCGCTGGTGATCGACGTCGATGCGGAGGCCGCCTGACCGAAGCGAGCCCCCTGTGAACGATCCTCAGGATCCCGTCACCTCCGAGCCCACCCCGACCGATGACGCCGAACTCGGCTCCGGGTCACCCGCGCCCGACGAGCCCGCGGCGGTTCGCGCGCGCTCGCGATCGCGGGCGCGCACCCGCAGCGCCTCGCCGGCGCTCGACGCCGCGTCCACCGCCGAGGTGAGCGCCGAGGACCTGCCCGACCGTGACGCCGCGCCGGCGGCGTCCGACGATCCGTCCGACGATCCGTCCGACGATCCGTCCGAGGTGTCGACCTCGCCCACGACGGCGAGGAAGAAGTCGGCGGCGAAGAAGAAGTCGGCGGCCAAGAAGTCGACGGCGAAGAAGTCGACGGCGAAGAAGAAGTCGGCGGCCAAGAAGACGGCCGCCGCGAAGAAGCCGGCGGCGAAGAAGACGGCCGCCGCGAAGAAGCCGGCGGCGAAGAAGACGGCCGCCGCGAAGAAGTCGGCGGCGAAGACGTCAGGGGAGAGGACGTCGGGGGAGAGGACGTCGGCGATGGACGCGCCGGACCCGGCCCCGGTCGACGAGCTGTCCGCAGCGTCCGACCACGACGGCCCGGCGCCGGATCCGACGGGTGTCGTGAGCGCGGAGACCGAGACACCGCGGGAGCCTGAGCCGGGTACGGACGAGCAGACCCCTCGGCGCCGCGCCAGCCGGAAGCGGGCCACGACCCGTGGTGCCGGGCGTTCCACCTCCGAACAGGCCGCCAGCGAGCAGACGGCCGACGACCCGGCGGCCGACTCCGGCGCGGACCCTGGGGTGGACGCGCAGCCTGATGCGGATGCCGGCGAGCAGCGCGCCGCCCCGGTCGCTGGCGGTGAGGCCGCCGCCGAGGCGTCCGACACCGACGAGTCCGGTGCGGATCAGCCGCCGAACGAGGCCTCGGA
>SKJO01000161.1 GCA_007121975.1 Nitriliruptoraceae bacterium
CGAGAGGCAGTCCCCCCTGAAGTCGACGCGCCGGCGGACATGCCCGCAACGGGGACTGCGGAGCGGGTCGGCCATGGGGGCCTTGGCCCCGAAGGGCCGCGATCAACCCACCGCGGACCAACGCACACAAGCCCCTTCCACTGCCGGCTTCGACATCGCGGCGAAGGGGCGACAACCGTTGGTGTGCACGCCTCTGCTGTCCTCACGCGGGGTGTCGCCGCCACGATCGTCTCGCACGATGGGATCGACGGGTGGAAGCGGCGGGTCGGACATGTGGACGCCGTGGCCGATGCCGAAGATCTGGGTGGCCCAGATGCGGCCATCGTTCCGGCACACGATTCCGATGCCGATGTGCGTGTAGTCCGGGCGCAGGATGTTCGCGCGGTGCCCGTCGGACTGCATCCAGCCGATATGGGCTTCAGTCGCGTTCGTTGGCCCCATGAAGATGCTCTCGCCGCTGCCCGCGAAGTCCGGGTGCGCACGGAACTCGGGAGATGAGTGTCGGTAACCGGAGGCGAGCATTTCCTCGGACCACCGGCCTGCGATCTCCCCCAGACCGCCGTGCCAGGAGAGCGGGGCGAGCCCGCGATGGAGCCGCTCGTGGTTGACCCGCTCGTAGATGTCGAGCGCGATGTCGACCCCCTCGCTCGCCGAGGCCCACCCGATCCGGTCGGAGTCTTGCTCGCGCAGCATCGCGTCGGGTGGGGATCAGAACCGTGGGAACGCGTGCGAGACGACGAGCAAGGCGGCGAGCACCGCGAGCGGGACCTTGTTCTGTCGGATCATCCACTCACCCCGTTGGGTACCGCGGCCGCAACTCCCAGCCATGATCTGCACCGGCAGCCTCGAGCTCGACCGTGTGGTGCGTACCGGTGGCCCCGGCGTCCTCTCCGAACCAGCCGCGCAGTACCTCACCCAGCACGTTGGCGTCGGAACCTGGCCGGGTCAGCACGTTGCAGGCGACCTTGACGAGGCGTGCGGTGTGCGGCTCGCCGTCGATCAGGACCTTGACCTCACCGTGCGGCAGCGGTGGGTTGTGCTCTCGGCGCAGGAACAGGATCGGTCGGCCGCTGGAGTTCTGTGCGACCTTGAGCTGCGCAACGACCGGACCACCATGCCTGTCGGCCCCTCCGCGTTGCCGTGCCTGCAGGTCGTCGAGGTAGCGCACCAACTGCCAGTCGACGATCTCGGCCACGAGCTCCTCGACGGCCGCACGCAGCGCCACCTCGACGTCGAGCTTGGCCACCAGCGCCTCGTCCACGAGCGCGAACGGCGCGGAGCTCGGATCCGCCCGCAGCTCCCCCGACCAGGCCGCGACCGGGTTCTTGCGCAGGTAGGCGCGCCACACCGCCGGAGCGGCCTCGGCCGGATCCGGTGAGGTCTCGTCCGCAACGTCACGCAGCAGCCGGGGGTCGGCCAGCATCGCGGCACGGACCTCCTCGGCGAGCTCGTCGAGCGGCGCCGGCGTCCACAGCCAGCCCCGCCGGATGATGGCCCGAAGCGTCAGCAGCTTGAAGGACTTGGTGATGTGCTCGCGCTCGATGCGTCGCAGGAACGCTCCTGCCGCCTGCAGCCCGGCGCGCTCCTGATCGGTCAGCACCCCGAGCTCGTCGAGCCGGTCGAACCAGCCCGCACCCTTGCGGCGCAGGCTCGCGGGGTTGAACCCCGCCCGCAGGCACTGCACCGCGGTGGGACGCTGCCCGGTCTCCTCGGTCCGGGTGACGAGGTACTCCTGCAGGGGGCTGCGCCGCGCCCGGGAACGCAGCGACTCCAGCAGTTCGACGGTGGTCAGGTCCACCTCGATGGCGCACCCGGCGGGCAGGTCGGCGACGCCGGCGCGCAGCAACGCGAGCGCCCGGGCCGGGTCGGGTTCGCGCTCACCGAACAGCCCGAGCAGCAGCCGGGGCCGGTCGAGGAACGCCCGGTGGTTGCCGATCAGATCCAGCACCGTGAGCCGGTGCTTGCCGGGAAACGGACGAAGCCCCCGGCCGAGCTGCTGGAGGAACACCACCGGCGACTGGGTCGGGCGCAGCAGCAGCACGGTGTCGATGGTGGGGACATCCAGTCCTTCGTTGAACAGGTCCACGGAGAACACCACGTCGAGCTCGCCGGCGGCCAGCTGCTCGATCGCACCACGACGCGGCGCAGAGCTCGGCGCGGTGTGCACCGCCACGGCCCGCACCCCGGCCGCAGCGAAGGCCTCGGCCATGAAGTCGGCATGGTCGGTGGTCACGCAGAACCCGAGCGTGCGACCACCGTCATGGGCACGCCACTGCCCCAGGACGTGCTCGGCCCGGGTGTCGGTGGACACCGCCCGGGTCAGCTCGACCTCGTCGAACCGGCCGGCCCGCCACGCAAGGCCTGAGTAGTCCACGGTGTCGTCATGGACGCCGAGGTAGTGGAAGGGGACCAGCTGGTCCCGCTCGATCCCCTCGACCACCCCGATGTCGACCACGAGGTTGTCGCCGGTCAGCGCGAGCAGATCCGCGCCGTCGAGCCGCTGCGGGGTGGCGGTCAGGCCGAGCAGGAAGCGCGGCCGCAGGTGATCGAGCACCTTGCGGTAGCTGCGGGCGGCGGCGTGATGGAACTCGTCCACCACGACCCGATCGAACCACTCGGGCGGGATGCGCGCCAGGTTGCGGTGCAGCCACTGCACGGAGGCGAACACCACCTCGGCATCCAGGTCCACCCCCGCGCCGGTGGCAAGCCCCAACCGCCGGTCGGGCTGGACCTGGCGGAACACCTGCAGCGACTGCTGCAGGATCTCCTCGCGGTGGGCGATGAACAACGTGCGGGCCGCATCCACGGTGTCGAAGGCTGCCAACCAGGTCTTGCCGAGCCCGGTGGCCATGACCACCAGACCGGCGGTGTGCCCCTCGGCACGACAGGCGGCCAGCTCCTCGAGCGCCTCGCGTTGGTGGGGCCGGGGTTCGGGCAGGCCCTGCGGTTCCTCCTCCACCTCGGCCGCCGGTCGGGCAGCACCCGCCGGCACGAGACGGCGACGGGCCCGGTAGCTGCCGACCCAGCCATCATCGATCGGCGTCGCCGCGGACCACAGCCGGTCGAAGGCCGTGCGAAACGCCGCGAGCCGGTCGACCTGGACGTTCCACTCGACGTTGGTCTCGAGCGCCGCCCGGGTCAGGTTCGAGGAGCCGACCATGCAGGCGGCCCGGTCCCC
>SKJO01000037.1 GCA_007121975.1 Nitriliruptoraceae bacterium
CGGGGGCGGCAGCTCGCCGAGGTGCTCGTCGAGGTGGCCTCGTCGGAGCCGGCATCGTGAGCGGCACCGATCGGCTGCCCGCCGGATCCGAGCTGCGGCTGCCCGCCGGATCCGAGCTGCGGCTGCCCGCCGGATCCGAGCTGCGGCTCCCCGCCGACGACCACACGCACACCGAGTGGTCGTGGGATGCCCACGCCGGTTCGATGCTCGGCTCGTGTGCGAGGGCCGTCGAGCTCGGCCTGCCCTCGATCGCCTTCACCGAGCACGTCGACGCGGTGCGCTGGCAGATTCCGGGACCGCTGCGCCCGACGCTGCAGGCCGAGGGCCACCACCTCGACGACTTCGGGGGGTTCTCGCCCCCACCTCTGGACGTCGAGGGCTACCTCGAGGAGATCGCGCGCTGCCGGGCCCGGTTCCCCGAGTTGACCATCCTGACCGGCATCGAACTCGGGGAGCCGCACTGGCAGCCCGACCGCGTCCGGCAGCTGCTGGCCGCCGGCGACTTCCAGCGCGTGCTCGGCTCGCTGCACACGGTGCCGTTCGACGGGCAGCACTGGATGGTGGAGCACCTGATGGGCCCCGACGCTCCCGATGGGCTCGATCAGCTTTCGGTGCTGCGGCTCTACCTCGACGGTGTCGAGCAGTTGATCGCCGGACTGCCCGATGAGGTCCAGGTGCTCGCCCACCTCGACTACCCGGTCCGGGCCTGGCGCGGACGGTTCGATCCCCGCGATGTCGAGGAGCAGCTGCGCTCGGTGCTCGACGCGCTGGCGGCCTCCGATCGCGCGCTGGAGATCAACACCCGCGTGCCTCTGGCCTCCGAGATCGTGCGCTGGTGGCGAGCGGCGGGGGGTCGCGCCGTGTCCTTCGCCAGCGACGCCCACCGCCCGGAGACGGTGGCGGCCGGGTTCGCCGACGCGGCTGCGCTGGCGGCGTGCGAAGGCTTCGCGCCCGGAGCTCACCCGCTGGGCTTCTGGCACCGATGAGGTCGCTGCCTCGACGCCCTGCGCCGGTGCTTCCCCTCAGACCTCGGTCAGCGCCGGCTGCGCCGGTGCCGGGCCGTCGACCGGGAGGCTGAGGACGAATCGGGCGCCGCCGTCCTCAGGTCGCTCGTGGGCCAGGGTGCCGCCGAGCCGCTGCGCCCGTCGCGCGGCCAGGTGCAGGCCGATGCCGGTCCCGCCTCGGGCACGCGTGGTGGACTGATCCCCCTGAACGAAGGGCGCGAAGATCCGGTCCTCGAACGGTTCGGGGATGCCCGGTCCGTGGTCGCGTACCGTGAAGGTGATCCACTCGGGACGCTGCGCAATGCTCAACTCCACGGCGGCGTTCGGGGCGTACTTCGCGGCGTTGTCGCACAGCGCCTCGAGGATCCGCACCAGAAGGGCCCGGTCGGTGACCAGCGGGGAGCCGTCCAGCTGCACCCGGACCACAGGAGGAGCCGACAGGCGGGTCGCGAACCGGCGGGTGAGTTCGCCGACGAGCAGCGGCAGTTCCACGGGGTGATGGGCCGGATCGGTCGCGGTCGCGTTGTCGCGGGTGTCGGCGGCGACGTCGATGAGGTCCTCGACCAGTTGCTGGAGCCGTTGGCCTTGGCGGCGGGCCAGGGCCAGCAGTTGCGTGCGTTCGGCGGGGCCGAGCCGCTCATCGGTCGCCTCCAAGGTGACGATGGCGCCGAACATCCCGGTCAGCGGGGTCAGGAGCTCGTGGGACACCGTTGCGACGAACTCGTCCTTGCTCCGGTTGAGGTGCCGCTCACGGGCAAGCGCCTCGCCGAGTTCGGTATGCAGGTCGACCGCGTCGGCAGCGCTCGCCGCATGAGACAGGTACGCGGTCAGGATCTCGGTGAGCCGGTCGTCGGGTGGTTCACCGCCGAACTCGCGCGCGACCGCCACCACCATCCGGCCCCCCTGCTCGGTGCCGCGCGCCACGGTCAGCAGCAGCGTCACCTCGGGCAGGATACGGCGTACCGGACCGGGAAGGGCCCCCGGCGGGTGTGTAGCGACGTCGTTGTCCCCGACCAGAGCGAGCAGCGCGGCAGCGGGCGTCGATCCGAGCCCGTGGGACCCGTGGTCATCGACGAGTACGGCCTTGCGTGCCCCGTTGCGTCGTTCCAGCACCCCGATCGCCGCGACCCCGGTGACCAGCCCTCGGCAGCACTCGGTGACCTGGCTGAGCAACTGCTGACCGTCGATCAGGCCGGTCAGCGCCGAAGAGGCCTCCCCGAGTCGCGCCAAGCGCAGCCGGTCGGTGCGCTGCTCGGCGATCGCCCGGGCGCTGAAGTGCAGCCCGAGACCGGCGGGCAGGATCAGCAGGAGAGCTGCGGGTGCCACCGCGATGGTGATCAGCCCCAGGATCCCGATCGGTGCGGACAGCGCGAGGTTGACGAGCAGGGTCGGAACCATCGGACGCAGCACTCCCACCAGCGTGGTGTGTTCGTCCGTCAGTCGAAGAACCGCAGACACCGCGAGTGTGTCGGCCAGGGTGATCGTCGTCAGGCCGGCCAGGGCCGCCAGCCAGGTCCCGGGCCGGAGCGGGTCTCCGGGCGAGAGCAGGAGATGGATCAGCGCGCCCAGGGCCGAACTGGCCAGGATCGACGCCAGGTTGAACCACCGCTTGCGTGCTGGCTGTCTTGTCGTCAGCCCCAGCATGACTTCGGCGAGCACCGCGGCCGTGACCAGTTCGGTGGGGTCCAGCAGCACCAGTCCTACGACCAGCGCGGCGTCTCCGCCGGTGATCTCTGCTGCTTGGCGCCGCAGTTCGACGTGGATCGGAGGCAGGCGGGACAGCAGCACGATCGTGGCGGAGAGCGCCAGGATGGGCAGGGGCCGGGGAAGAGCGGGCGTTTCGATGGCCAGGATCGAAGCCAGCGCAGCCACGGCGACGAGCAGCAGCCCCAGGGTGAGTGCGGTCACCCGGCGTCCAGCGCTGGTCCGGCGCACGAGTCGGCTGGTCGCGCCCACGGTTCCGGTGCTCCCGCCGGCAGGAAGAACTCCGTGCTGACCCTAGCCTTCAGGTGACCCCGATTGGAACCTTGGGTGGTGACCTTCGTTGGCTCGCGCCGGCGATCGTCCCACTTCTGCGGTGTTGGGCATGCCGGTAGCCCGGCCTGGCCGTGACCACGGGGGGTGGTTGGGGCTGGGCCGGGTCCGGGTGGGGCTGGCGGGTCCGGATCAGAAC
>SKJO01000010.1 GCA_007121975.1 Nitriliruptoraceae bacterium
CACGTCGCGGACCCGGTTCTCCGCCGCGAACCCCGGGCTGCTCGAGGCCGTGCTCGCCGAGGTCGCGCAGGCCGGCCCGACCAGCGTGTCGGACCTGGCCGACCCGGGACGGCGCACCGGACCGTGGTGGGGCAACCCGGAGGGCAAGTCCGCGCTGCACCTGCTGTTCCTCGGCGGCGAGCTGGCGGTCCACGACCGGACCCCGCAGCTGGTCACCGTCTACGACCTCGCCGAGCGCGTCGTGCCCGAGGTCTACCGTCGGCCCGAACCGGCGCCCGATGTGGCCGACCGGGAGCTGCTGCGTGCCGCGGTGCGGGCCCAGGGACTCGGCACCGCCGCCGACCTCGCCGACCACCACCGCCAGCCCACCGCGACCGCCCGCCGGCTGCTCGAGCAGCTCGCCGATGGTGGGCAGGTGCACCGCGCCCGGATCCGCGGCCACGACGAGGACTACTTCCTCGACCCTCAGGCGACGGTGCCCCGCACCAGTCGGGCCCGCACGCTGGTGTCCCCGTTCGACCCGGTGATGTGGGAGCGGGCCCGCACCGAGCGGCTGTTCGGCCTGCACTACCGCATCGAGATCTACGTGCCCGCCGACCGGCGCGTCCACGGCTACTACGTGCTGCCGTTCCTGCTCGGCGAGCGGTTCGTCGCGCGGGTGGACCTCAAGGCCGACCGGCAGGCCTCGCGGCTGCTGGTACGCGGCGCGTTCGCCGAGCCGGGCGTCGACCGCACCGTCGTCGCCCGTGAGCTCGTCGACGAGCTCGAGGAGCTCGCGGGCTGGCTCGGGCTCACCGCGATCGCGATCGACGACCACGGGGACCTGGCCGGCCACCTGCGGCGCGCGGCCGGGTGATCGGCGGGCGCCCGGGAGGGCATACTCCGTCATGCCGAGCTCGCCGTCGAACGACCCGTCTGCGCCCGCCCCCCGGGGTTCGCGGCCGGTGCTGCGCATGCTCCGGGCGCGTCCCGAGGACGTCGTCGACGTGTTCGTCTACGTCGTGGTCCTGAACCTGGCGATCGAGTATCTGCCGGCGGTGATCAGCGAGGGGTTCACGCTGTCGCTGCTCACCGCGGTGCTGCTCAAGCTCGCCCTCGAGGTCGTGATCATCGTCAAGAAGCGGGCGATGGCCCGCTTCCGCGGCGCGATCACCGTGCGCGCTCGCATCACCTCGGGGCTGCTGCTGTGGGTGGCCGCCGCGGGCAGCAAGCTCGTGGTGCTCTGGCTCGTCGACCTGGTCTTCGGGGACGCGGTCAGCCTCGGCGGTTTCGTGTCGGTCACCCTGCTCGTGGTCAGCCTGCTGCTGGTGCGCTCGGCGGTCCGGGGCCTGCTGGCCGACGGGCAGGACGCGACCGGCCACTCCGCCGAGAACGACCCGGCGCCAGCACCGGGGTGAGATTCGGGATGGTGGTGGCGGGCAGCCACCCTACGCCTGGGTGCTCGTGTCCTGCGACGCGGTCGGCCAGTGGGTCGCCCGTTGCTCGCGGTCGGCGAGCCAGTGCGTGAGCTCATCGTCCGGCTCATTCCCGCCGTACCCGCCCGCGATGGGATCCAGGTGAGCCGTCGCAGGGCGCCGGGTACGGCGCCGGGTGGCGCCTCGCAGCAGGCTGACGAGTCGGAAGCGTTCCTTGGCAGCCGCCAGGAACGCCCGGCCGGCAGGGGAGTCGGGCAGGTCACCGGACCGCTCCGGCAGCACGAGGTCCACGCGCCACAGGCCGTCGGCCTCGAGCTCGCGGGTCGCCCCGAGGTGGTCGAGGACGGCGAGCATCGCCTGGTTGCGCGACAGCACGTCGTGACGGAAGACCGCGATGCCCTCCTCGCGTCCCCGGGCAGCGAGGGCGCCGAGCAGCAGGGTGGCGGCCCCCTGGCCCTGGTAGCGATCGGCGACGGTGATCGCCGCCTCCGCGACCTCGCGCTCGAACTCCTCGCGGATGAAGCGGGCCACCCCGATCCCCGGGTGTCCGGGTCGGTCGAGGTCGATCGCCACGATCGCCTCATGGTCGACATGGTCGACCTCGGTGAGATAGGTGAGCTGCTCGGCGGTGAACTCGCGCAGGTCCTCGTGGAAGCGCAGCTCGCGGGACTCGGGCGACAGCTCGCGCAGCCCGGCCGCGAGCCGGTCGCGGTCCTCGGGGCGGATCTGGCGCAGCAGCACGGCGGTCCCGTCACGCAGCTTGAGGTGCCGCTGCCACCCGCCGGGAACCACCACCTCGACGTCGAGGTGCTGCCGGTCGATCACGGATGGTGTGGTCATGGGCGGGGCTCCTCGGCGCAGGCGTAGAGCTCGTCGATGTCCGCGGCGAAGCGGTCGAGCACGACCGCGCGGCGGACCTTGGTGGTCGGGGTCAGCGAGCCGGCAGCCACACTGAGCGGCTCGGTCGCGATCGCGTAGCGCTTGATCGACTCGGCACGGGAGACCATGCGGTTGGCATCCGCGATGGCGGCGTCGAGTCGGGTCCGCAGCAGCCGCTCGGCGGCGGGGTAGCGACCGCCGGGGTCCGTGGCGTCGCCGGAGGTGCTCGCCCCGGCCACCAGGCCCTGCTCGGCGAGGGTGCGGTCCGCCTCCACCGGGTCGAGCCAGACCAGGGCGGTCACGAACGGCCGGGCTTCGCCGAGCACGACGCACTCCTCGACCAGCGGATGTGCCCGGATGCGGTCCTCGAGCGGGCCGGGAACCACGTTCTTGCCGCCGGCGGTGATGAGCAGGTCCTTCTTGCGGCCGACGATGCGCAGGTGGCCCTCGGCGGTGATCGCTCCGAGGTCACCGGTGCGGAACCAGCCGTCGTCGAGCACCTCGGCCGTCGCGTCCGGATCCCCGCGGTAGCCGCGGAAGACCTGGGGGCCGTGCACCAGGATCTCCCCGTCCTCGGCGATGCGCACCGTGGTCGCGGGGTAGGGGCGGCCGACGGTGCCGTGGTGCAGCGGAGCGAACGGTCCGCCGGCCACGATCGGTGCGGTCTCGGTCGCGCCGTAGCCCTCGAGGATGGGAATGCCGATGCCGTCGAAGCGCTCCGCGACCTCGGTGGACAGCGCCGCGCCGCCGCAGATGACAGCGCTCACCTCGCCGCCGAGGGCGTCGCGCAGCCGGCGGTGGACCAGCCGGTCGAACACCCGCTGCTGCACCCGGGTCGTCAGCCGCACGCGGGTGTGGGTGCGGCGTCCCTGCGAGACGA
>SKJO01000510.1 GCA_007121975.1 Nitriliruptoraceae bacterium
TCGGGGTTCAGCGTCAGTTCCGGCTGCTGAGCGCCGGCAGGATCCGCCGTGTCGCCGGACGGGCTCGGGTCGGACGGGCCCGGGTCGGACGGGCCGGAACCCGTCGGGCCAGGGTCGCGTCGGCGGCGGCTGTCGGGGGCCGGTTCGTCGAGTCGAATCGGCTCGAGTTCGTCGGTGGGGTGGGTGTCGTCGAGCAGTACCTCGTCTTCGAACAACGAAGCGGCCGCTTGCGCCCACGAATCGGCCGGCTCGGGCGCAGGTTCGGCGGGGGCATGCTCGGGTTCGGGAGGCTCCGACGAGGGTTCGTCCGAGACGACCCGGGACTGCGGGGTGGCGAGCTCGTGGGCGTCGTCGTCGGCAGACTGCTGTTCCGCGACCTCGGCGGCCACGGCGGCCTCAGCCGCGCCGACCATGACCTCGACGTCGCGCGGCGTCAGCGCTTCGCGTTGCTCGGCGTCATCGACGCCCGACGCCGGTTCGGACGGCCTCAGGCTCTCCGGGGCCGGGTCGTGGCGGTCGTGGTCAGCCGACCCGGGGCCAGCCTCGGCCGCAGAGGCCTCGGGGGCAGGCACCGGATCCTCCTGCGCTGCGGCGGCCGCCTCCCCCAGGGGGAGGATCGGCGGCAGCGGTGGCAGATCCAACGGTGCTGCCGTCCCGGTGGGAGCTGCGAAGCCCGCAGCGTCCCGAGCGACCGACTCGGACGAACCTGCCGGATCGCCTTCGCCCGACGATTCGGGGCGGTCAGACGTCGACTGCCCGGCTGGCTCGGACTCCGGCGCAGGTTCCGGCTCGGGCTCAGGCTCCGGGTCCGGCTCGGGCTCGGGCTCCGGGTCGGGCTCGGGCTCCGGGTCCGAGGCCAGGGCGACCTCGACATCGGACTCGGGGTCGGACTCCGGGTCGGGCTCAGGCTCCGGGTCGGGCTCAGGCTCCGGGTCCGGCTCCCGTGCGACGTCGGCGGCGGCCCCCGAGCCCGAGCCTGACTCGACCTCTTGCTCAGGTTGAGGGATTGGCTCGGATTCGGACCGGGTCGGCGCGTCCTGGGTGGCCTCGGACTCGGCGGGCGGCTCAGCGTCAGGCGTCGGGCCGGACTCGGCGACAGGATCCGGGCCAACGACCGGGTCGGCAACAGGGTCAGCGTCCGACCCGACGTCCGGCGCGGTGTCCGACCCGACGTCCGGGGCGGCATCCGGGGCGACGTCCGGCGCGGCATCCGGGCCTACCTCGAGTTCAGCTTCAGTCTCGGGTGCCGCGTCGAGTTCGGGATCCGCGTCCGAATCCGCCGTGGCTTCAGGCTCGGCCTGAGACTCGGCCTGAGACTCGGCCTGAGACTCGGCCTCGGCCGACTGGTCGGCTGCGGCCGCCGCGGCCTGCACGCCGAGCCACTGCGCGGAGCGATCGTCGAGCAGCACGACCTGGGGGACACAGCCGGCGGCGTCCAGGGCATCGAGCGCGGCGATGAGGTCGACCCGGGAGGTGACGCCGCGCCGCACCACCAGCAGCACGTGGTCGAGGCTCGCCGCCGCGCGCACCACCTGCTTGGAGGTCGCGGTGGGGAAGGCGACGACGAACACGTCGAGGTCGCGCGGCAGCATCGCAGGCAGTTGGGGGACCGCCGCCAGGGCCCCGGCGACATCGCGCCCAGGCCCGATCCACGCCAGCTTCAGGTCGGTCTCGAAGCTCACGGCACGGGCAAGACGGATCTCGTCGCGGACCACCTCGTACAACCCGGCGCCGGGGCTGATCCCCCCTGCCAGGTCGGCACGGAGCACGCTGACATCCCGACGGGCCAAGGCGGTCGCAAGCTCGTCGGTCAGCCGACGGGTGGACGTGACGTCGTCGCCGGCGGTCGCGAACCCGAGGATCAGCTTGGAGTCCGGCCCCCGGGCGTCGAGCGCGGCGTCGGCCAAGGGGTCGATCGAGGTCGGGCCAGGAGTGGCCGGCAGGATCGCCACCAACTCGCCGCCGGCAGCCCGGACATGCCGAGGACCGCGCACGACCAGATCGCCGGCGTCCACGGCGATCACGACCGCCAGTCCGAGCAGCACCGCCGCGAATCCCAGGGCCGCGCCGACGACCGGGACGGTGGGCACGACCTCGGGAACCAGCAGGGTGGCGGCGATACCCGTGGCGACGACCGCGACCACGGTCGACAGCAGCAGGCGTCGACGCAGCCGCACGATGTCGAGCGTCTCGACGAGCCACAACGGCACCCGCGACCGACGCCGGGGACGCGGGGCCTTGGCCTTGGAGGAGCGTTTCATCATCCGGCCAGAGTAGCGCTGAGCTCGCTCAGTACCGGGGAACCCGCGTTGTCGTCAGTCGATCCGACCTGCACCACCCGCGATCCGCAGGCCCCGCGCGCTCGGCGTGCGGGCCACCGCCGCCGAGAACCCCGGTGGAGGCACCAGTTGCGCCCAGGCGAGTCGCGCGATGTCGTACGCCCGCGCAACGCCGGCTGGATCCTCCACCTCGACGTCTTCGAGTGCGAGAGCGACCGCCCACCGCAGGACCGGTGGGGCGAGGTCGAGCGAAGCCCGCAGCAGCCGTGGGTCGCGGGCGACGACCCCGGCGAACAACAGGCCCTTGGCGGCGTGGAAGTCGGTGCCGTGGGCATGGTCGGGAGGGAACAGCGGCCGCTGACCGACGGGATCCCAGGACGGCAGGGCGCCGGGATCGGGCGGCACACCACGCAGGAAGGCGACCTCCACCTCCACCCAGCTCGCCCGCAGGCGCTGGCGGGCCGCGCGCGGCGAGTCAGCGGCCCGAGCCAGGGCCTGACGGGCAGCGGTCAGGCGACGGCTGGCGAGCTCGGTGCGGTGGCGTCCAACGGCGTCGGCCGCCAGGGACACCAGCAGCATCGCCTCACCGACCGGGTCGGTCCCGGGATGGGCGCGCAGGCTCAGCAGCGCCGGGGCTTCGAGCGCCTCGGCGTGACGGTGCAGCCCGAGTTCGCGCAGCACGCGCCCACGCTCGGCGGCGAGCCAGGCCCGCAGGTGCCAACCGTCGTCCACACTCCGGGCGCCGGCTGCGGCGCTCAGCGACCGGCCGGCCTGCCTCCACCAGGCCCAGGCCCGTTCGCCACGCCCGAGCCGCGACCACACCACGCCAGTCCAGACATCGCGGCGCAGCGGCACCGCGCCGACGGCGTCGGGTGGCA
>SKJO01000272.1 GCA_007121975.1 Nitriliruptoraceae bacterium
CACGAGCGGGCACACCGTGACGTCGACGCTGACGGCCGGGTGTGCCGGATCACCGGCACGCTGCAGGACATCACCGAGGTCAAGCGCACCGAGGCGGCCCTGCGCCACAGCGAGGATCGGTTGCACCGCGCGCTGACCGCCGCCAACGACGGCTGGTGGGACAGCGACCTGATCACCGGCGAGGCGTTCCACTCCGAGCGCTGGTGGGAGATCCACGGCTACCGCCCGGGCGATCTGCCCGCTCGCGCGGACCTGTGGAGGCTGGTGACCCACCCCGAGGATCTGCCGCGCATCGATGCGCGCTTCGCCCAGATCGTGGCCGACGGCCAGACCACCTTCGCGCTCAACGGGCGGATCCTGCGCAAGGACGGCAGCACCGCACCGGTGCTGGTCCGTGGCCTGATCGACTACGACCCCGAGGGCCACCCGATCCGGATCAGCGGCACCACCGCCGACCTGACCGAGCTCAAGCAGGCCGAAGCACTCAAGGACGAGTTCGTGTCCACCGTCAGCCATGAGCTGCGCACCCCCTTGACCTCGATCGGTGGGGCGCTCGAGCTGATCGAGGCGGGGGTGGCCGGGCCCGTCGCCGCGCCGATGCAGACCCTGTTCGACGTCGCGGTGCGCAACACCTCGAGGTTGCGGCTGCTGATCGACGACCTGCTCGACATGGAGCGGCTGATGACCGGCCGCACCACCATCCGCGCCACCGAGCAGCGGCTGCAGCCGCTCGTCGAGCGTGCCTTGGCGGACAACGCGCCGTACGCCGAGACCCACGGGGTGCGCTACGTGCTCGAGCAGGGCCTCGAGGATGCGGTGGTGGCGGTCGATGCCGATCGGTTCCAGCAGGTGCTGGCCAACCTGCTGTCCAACGCCGCGAAGTTCGCGCCGCCCGACACGGCCGTGCAGGTTCGGATGCGTGCCAGCGACGGGTGCGTGCGCACCGAGGTGATCGATGGTGGGCCGGGCGTTCCCGCGGCGATCGCCGATCGGGTGTTCGACAAGTTCGTGCAGGCGGACCCGGCCGACCAGCGCAGCCGTGGGGGGACGGGCCTGGGCCTGGCGATCACCCGCGAGATCGTCGAGCGGCTCGGCGGGCAGGTCGGGTTCGACTCGGAGCCGGGGCGCACCTGCTTCTGGTTCGACCTGCCCACCCCGACCGACGGCCCACCGTTTCCGGGTCCCCGACCGACGCGGCCGTGAGCGTGGATGCCGGGCCGTGACGTGGACGCGCGCTTCGTGCGCGCCGGGGATGTCGGAGCGTCGTGGTACCACCACCTGGCGACGGCCTTCGTTGGCGATGTCTTCGCTATGGGGTAACGTGACGGCTCGGGCCGTCGCCCAGGGCCCCCTGCGGGTCTCGACACCAGGAACGGGGCCGCGGACGATCGAGGGGGGCATGCGGATGCACATCGAGCGACTCGACGAGATGTCCCCGGCCGCGCTCGAGGGCCTGCTCGCCGACCTCGGTGCGCGCGGCGACGTGTCGTCGGTGCTGCTGCTGCTCGCCGAGGACGGCCTGCCGGCACGCAACCGGTGGCCCGAGATCGTCGCCCCGGCCGGCGTGCCGGTGGTGGGTGGGGTCTTCCCCCGGGTGCTGTTCGGGGACGAGGTCCTCGAGCGCGGCGCGGTCGCGGTCGGCCTGCCGGTCTCGATACACGCCACGGTCATCACCGAGGTCAGCGAGGAGGTTGCGGCCTTCGAGGCACGGGTCGCCGACGCCTTCGAGGCGCTCGACCCCCAGGGCCAGACGGTGCTGGTGCTGTTCGACGCCACCTCCTCGCACGTCGACGCGCTGCTCTCCGCGCTGTTCGAGCAGGTCGGGTTGCTCGGGACCTACCTCGGTGGCGGTGCCGGATCGCTGAGCTTCGAGCGCATCCCGTGCGTGCTGACCCCGCAGGGCATGCTCGAGGACGCCGCGCTGATCGCCCTGATCGACCTGCCCAGCGTCGTCGGGGTGATGCACGGCTGGAAGGCCATCAGCCTGCCGCTGCAGGTCACCGCCTCCCACGGCCGGGTCATCGAGGCGCTCGACCACCGCCCGGCCGCCGAGGTCTACGAGTCGCTGGTCGAGTCGCACTCCGGGCAGCGCTTCGGTGACGACTTCTTCGCCCTGGCGCGCTCCTACCCGCTGGGGATCATGCAGTTGGACGGCGAGGTGGTGGTCCGTGACCCGGTGGTGCGTGACGGCACCGACCTACTGTGCGTCGGCGAGGTCCCGGTCGGTGCCTACGTGCAGCTGCTGTACGGCGACGAGGACTCGCTGCTCGCGGCGGCCGAGCGCGCCGGCGACCGGGCGCGCGCGGGCAGTGCCCGGGTCGAGGCAGCGCAGGCGCCGGTGGTCGGGCTCGTGCTCGACTGCATCTCGCGGGTGCTGTACCTCGGCGATCGGTTCGGGGAGGAGCTCGACCGGCTCGACCTCGGGGTTGCCCGCGTGGGGGCGGCAACCATCGGTGAGGTCTGCAACCCCGGTGACCGCTACCTCGAGCTGTACAACAAGACGGTCGTCGCCGCCCGCCTCGGGGCGTCGAGCGGCTGAGGGCGGCAGCGGGCGCTGGACGGGCCACCGGCGGGTTGGGGACAGGTCGCTGGTCGCTGCGGCCCACGGCTGGTAGGGTTGCGAACGCCTGTTCGTCGCACCCGAGGTCGCCCATGTCTGCTGCCACGCCCGCGGCCGACCCGCCCGACGGGATGGTCGTGCTCGGGGTGGACCCGGGCCTGACGCGGTGCGGGCTCGGCGTGGTCACCGGCCCGTCCGCGCGCCCACGCATGCTGGCGGTGGACTGCGTGCGCACCTCGGCACAGCAGCCCACCGAGCAGCGTCTGCTCACGGTCCACGACGCCCTGCTCGAGGTCATCGAGCGCCACCGGCCCGACGCCGTCGCCGTCGAACGGGTGCTGTTCTCCGGCAACGCCCGGACCGCCATGGCCACCGGGCAGGCGGCGGGGGCGGCGCTGCTGGCCGCGGCCCGCGCCGGACTGCCCGTGACCGCCTACAGCCCCAACGAGGTCAAGCTCACCGTCACCGGGTCGGGCGCGGCCGACAAGGGCGCGGTGGCCCGGCTCGTGGCCGCACAGCTGTGCCTGACCGCGCCCCCCGCTCCAGCGGACGTCGCCGATGCGCTCGCGGTCGCGCTCACCCACCTGGCGC
>SKJO01000325.1 GCA_007121975.1 Nitriliruptoraceae bacterium
CCGTCTTTCCCGTTCGACCCCAGACCTGAGGCGTGCGTCCGCAGATCGCTGCGGCCCTCGCGGCGCTCGCGGCGCTCGAGGCGCTCGAGGCGCTCGCGGCCCTGGAGGCGCTCGCTGGGGTGCTTGTCGGTGCGGTGCTGGTCGGTGGGGAACTCGCACGGCGCCTCGACGACGCGGTCTACGACCCGAACAGCCGAGCCACGCGGCGCCGCTGGACCCGGTCAGCGCGCAGACGTCCCAGCTGCGGCTGACTGAGTCGCCCGTCGCTCACCCGTGCGCGTCCGGTGCCACGTGGAGGCCATCCTCCGGCCAGCATCGACGGCTTGGTGTGGGCGTCACCGCAGCTGCGCGTGAGACCGTCGACGCTCCCCGTCGTCGTCGCCTGAACCCGGCCAGGTTCCCGGCGAACCTCCGGCGAGCGCCGAGCTCAAGCGGCCTTGAGCAGCTGGCGCAGCGACAATGCCGCGGCGATCCGGGTGACGCCCAGCATCAGCAGCATGGCACCGAGCACCACGACCAGCGTGAACAGACCCACGGCCGGCCGGCTGAGCACCACGCCGCCGGCGATCACGCCGAGCACCCCGGTGGCCACCAACCATCCGCGCGAGGTCTGCGAATCGTTGCGCACGGCCCGGACCAGGTCGTCCGCGCCGTCGAGGATGAGCAGGAACCCGGCGAGGAACACCAGGGCGCCCAGGGAACTGAACAGGTTGGACAGCGCGCCGATGCCGGCGCCGATGAGCAGCACCCCGATGAGGATGTGCACCACCCGCCAGCCAAGCGACAGCGACTTCTCCGCCAGGGCGGCGATCAGGCGCAGAACACCTGCAGCGATGAGCCAGAAGCCGAACAGCACGGCCAGCACCAGCAGGGTCGCCCCCGGCCAGGCCAGCACGAGGATGCCGGTGATCACGGTCATGATGCCCAGGGCCAGCAGCAGCCACCAGGCGGGCCGCAGGGCGTCGAGCGTGGGGGGATCCTGCGGCGTCGCCGTGGTCGGATCCGGAGCGTTGGCGTTCATGAGCAGACCTCGTGGAGAAGCGGGCGGGCCGTGATGCCCCGCTGCCGACCGGCCGCGCAGCGGTGTGCGCCGACGACGCAGAGTCAACACCGTTGACAGCCGGACCGCAAGAGTACCCGACGATCTGCGCACCAGGCACGACCACGCGCATGAGCGCACCCCGGACTCGTCGCACCGCACCGGTGCCCTCCGGGCCGCCGACGGCCGCGCGAGCGTCGAGGTTGACGTCGAGGTGGCCAACAACCCGCGCCCACGCGAGTTTCTCCCGCCGCCGGGCCACACGCAGCTCAACAACCCGCGCCCACGCGAGTTCCTCCCGCCGCCAGCGCCGCAACCCGCCACCAGCGCCGCAACCCGCCGCCGGCGACCTGCGACCCACCACCCACCGGCTCAGCGCCGCAGCACCGCTCCGACCTGCTTGGCAGCGGCGGCAACCGCGTCGATGACCCGCTCGGCGTCCTCGTCGGTCAACTGCCGGTCGGGCGCCTGCAGGCGCAGCCGCAGCGCCACACTGCGCCGACCCGCCCCCACCTGCTCGCCGCGGTACTCGTCGAACCACCACAGCCCGTCGAGGAGCTCACCGGCGCCCTCGCGCACCGCCTGCTCGAGCACCGCGTAGGGGACCTCGTCGGCGGCGATGAGCGCCACGTCCACGCTCAGGGCTGGGTGCTTGACCAGCGGTACGGCCGCGACCGGCCGGTGGCCGTCCTCGGGGACCGCGGCGAGCAGCGGCTCGAGCAGCAGCTCGCCGACCACGACCGGCTCGGGCAGGTCACGACGGTCAGCCTCGTCGGGATGCAGCTGCCCGACCACGCCGACCTCGTGGCCGTGCAGGCGCAGCACGGCCGTTCGCCCGGGGTGCAATCCGGGCCGGGTCGCCGGCACACGCTCGAGCTGCCAGCCCGCCGCATCGGGCGGGGAGAGCCGGGCCACGACCTCGTCGAGCACGGCCAGCACGTCGAACACCGACCAGCGCTGCTCGGGATCCAGCCATCGCTCCCCCAGCCGCAGGCCCTGTGCCGCCAGGCCGATCGCGCGGGGCTGCACCGGCAGGTCGCCCCCGTCGGGTGCCCGCCAGCGCCAGTCGGCGTCCACGACCGCGTCCAGCACGTCGGCCAGCGGGTCGTCGACGGGGCGGAACACCCGTCCGAGCTCGACCAGCGCGGTGCCGGCCCGACCCTGGCCGACGTTGCGGCGCACGGCGGCCAGTAGCCCTTCGAGCAGCGACGGCCGCATCGCGGCGGCGTCCTTGGCCAGCGGGTTGGCCAGCCGCACCCGGCCATCACTGGGCACGACCCCGATCAGGGCGTGCTCGCCGACGAACGGGCGGGTCAGTGCCTCATCGAAGCCGGCGGCCAGCGCGGCGTCGCGGGCGTCGCGCTCGAGGCGCTGGGTCGGCGTCAGCCCGCCGGTGACCTCGAAGGCGGGAAGCGTCGCGGGGATCGCGTCGTAGCCGTGCAGCCGAGCGACCTCCTCGGCGAGGTCGGCCGGGCGCTTGAGGTCGCCCCGCCAGGTCGGTACCTCGACGTCGAGGTGGTGGTTGTCGCCGGACTCAACGACGCTGCCGCTGCGCGCGAGCAGGGCGGCCTGCTCGTCGGCGTCGAGGTCCAGGGCCAGCAGCGCGCGGATGCGGGCGGGGTCGACCACGATGCGCTCGCGCGCCGACCAGGCGGGGACGGGGTCGCGGTGCACGTGCTCGGTGCCCACGGCCCGGGCCCCGGCCAGGTCCACGAGCAGCTGGCTGGCCCGGGCGGCGGCGCGGGCGGCGCCCTCGGGGTCGACGCGGCGCTCGAAGCGCTGGCTGGCCTCGCTGACCAGCCCGAGCCGGCGGGAGGTGCGCCGGATCGCGGCCGGGTCCCACACGGCGGCCTCGACCAGCACGCGGGTGGTGGCCGCCGACACCTCGGTGTCGAGTCCGCCCATCACCCCGGCGAGGCTGACGGCCCGCTCGGCGTCGTCGATGACGAGGTCGCCGGCCTGCAGCCCGCGCACCTGGTCGTCCAGCGTGGTCAACGACTCTCCCCCCTGAGAGGTTCGCACGGTCAGCTCCGGACCGCGGATGGTCGCGAGGTCGAAGGCGTGCAGGGGCTGGCCGAGTTCGAGCATGACGTAGTTGGTGACGTCGA